>DAORSF010000060.1:0-8121 GCA_035443405.1 Burkholderiaceae bacterium
GCCCGATCGCAAGCCCTTCGTTCCCGAGTGCGCCAGCAACACGCTGTCCGACTGCCCGCCCGGGGAACTCGTCAACGCGTACGACAACACCATTGCCTACACCGACCACTTCCTCGACGCGGCCCTGCAGTGGCTGAAGCGGCGCGCGACCGCCGGCGCCAACGACACCGGGCTGATCTACGTATCGGACCACGGCGAATCGCTCGGGGAAAGCGGCCTGTACCTGCACGGCATGGCCTGGGCGATCGCACCGCGCGAGCAGACCCACGTGCCGATGGTCGCCTGGCTGTCGGCGGGCCTGCGGGAACGTACCGGGCTGCGCGAGGACTGCCTGCGCAACCGCGCCGCCGAGCCGGTCTCGCACGATCACTTCTTCCATTCGGTGCTCGGGGTGATGGACGTCACGACCGGCGCCTACCGGCGATCGCTCGACGCGCTCGCACCCTGCGCCGGCGCGGCACTCGTACAGGCCCCGCAGGACGGCGCTCGCCGGTAGTTCAGGACGGCGAGGCGCGGCGTGGGGCACGCGCGCGTCGCGCGGGCCAGGACTGCCTCAACTCGTTTCGCAGCGCGACCGCGGCCTCGGTCGGTGCGTCGCGGTGAATCAGGTGGATCGGCAAGGCGCCGAGCGCCGGCAGCGGATGCTCGCGCGCAGCCTCGAGCAGGTGGCGACGCGCCGCCGGCGCCGGCAGCGCGATCAGTCCCATGCCCTGGCGCGCGCACTCGATGCCGAGCGACAGGCTCTGCGCCTGCGCCACGATCCGGTGCGGGGTGGCGCTCGTCGACAGGGCGGCGTCGACGAGCGCGCGCAGCGATTCGCCCTGGGGCAGCCCGACCAGTGGCAAGCGCGGATCACGCGCCTGCGCTCGGGCGTGACCGTACCAGCCGAGCCGGTCCCGCCCGAGTTCGGTTGCCGCAGGGGGTTTTGCCGATGCCCGCGTGTCGCCGTATACCAGCGCGAGGTCGACCAGTCCGGCATCGAAGCGCTCGAACGCGGCGCGCGCGGGCGCGAAGTCGACGCGCAGGTCAACCTCCGGCCACGCCTCGTTGAAGCCGCGCAGCAACTCGACGAGGCCGTGCGCGAGCGCGACCGACTCGTCGACCGCGATCACCACCGTGCCGGCGAGCGCGCGCGCGTCCAGCCGCTCGAGCGCAATCCGCTGCAGCCGCAGCATGTCGCGCGCCAGCGGCAGCAGGCGTTCGGCGGCGCGAGTCGGCGCCACCGATCGCGTGGTGCGCTCGACCAGCGTCGTGCCGACCAGCAACTCGAGCTTGCGTATCTGCGCGCTGACCGTCGGCTGGCTGCTGCCGAGCAGCCGCGCGGCGCGCGAGAAGCTGCGCGACTCCAGCACGGCGAGCAGGGTGCGGAGCAGGGGGATGGGCAGCTCATCCATCCGTAATTCCAATGAATCAATGGATAAATCGGGTCAGAGAACTTGACGAGTTGCCTTCAACGCATTGATTCGACGTATAGAACTACCTTTTACTGCAGCTCGACATGATCCGTCAGACTGCAGACGGGCGCACCCGTGACGCTGCGCGCCGGGCGCGCTCGCGCGCCGTCTCGACACGGTCGGCGCGCGCCAGCGCGACCCCCATCCGGCGCTTGACGAACGACTCCGGCTTGCCGAACAGGCGCAACTCGGTGCCCGGGATCGCCAGCGCGTCGGCGACGCCGTCGAAGCGCACCGCGCCGGCCCGCACGCCCCCGTAGATCACCGCGCTGGCCCCCGGCGACCGCAGCGTCACGTCGACCGGCAACCCGAGGATGGCGCGCGCGTGCAGCTCGAATTCGGATTGCTGCTGGCTGATCATCGTCACCATGCCGGTGTCGTGCGGCCGCGGGCTGACCTCCGAGAACCAGACGTCGTCGCCGCGCACGAACAGCTCGACGCCGAAGATCCCGAGGCCGCCGAGGTTGTCGACGACCCGTCCGGCAATCTCGCGCGAACGCTGCAAGGCCAGCGGCGACATGGGCTGCGGCTGCCAGCTCTCGACGTAGTCGCCGGCGACCTGGACGTGGCCGATCGGCTCGCAGAACACGCTGCCGACAGTGCCGTCGGCGCGTCGCGCGCGCACGGTGAGCAGCGTGATCTCGTAGTCGAAGCGGATGAACCCCTCGACGATGACGCGGCCGGTGTCCACACGGCTGCCGCTGCCCGCGTAGCGCCAGGCCTGCTCGACTTCGTCGGGGCCGTCGACCTTCGACTGGCCCTTGCCCGACGACGACATCACCGGCTTGACCAAGCAGGGGTAGCCGATCGGCGGCTGTCCGTCGGCGCCGTCGATCGCGGCACGCAGCTCGTCCAGGCTGCCGGCGAACCGGTAGGGAGAGGTCGGCAGCCCGAGGTCCTCGGCAGCGAGACGGCGGATGCCTTCGCGGTTCATCGTGAGCCAGGCCGCGCGCGCGGTCGGGATCACGGTGGCGAGTCCCTCGCGCTCGATTTCGATCAGCGTCGGCGTGGCGATCGCCTCGATCTCGGGCACCACGAGGGTCGGCGTTTCACGCTCGATCAGCGCGCGCAGCTGCTGGCCGTCGGTCATGTCGACGACGTGTGCGCGATGCGCGACCTGCTGGCCGGGCGCGTTCGCGTAGCGGTCGACCGCGATCGTCTCGACCCCGAGCCGCTGCAGGGCAATGACGAGCTCCTTGCCGAGCTCGCCAGCGCCGAGCAACATGACCCGCGTGGCAGAGGGCGTCAGGGGGGTGGCGAAAGCCCGCACGGTCGCCTGATTCTGCGGCGGCGCCGCACCGGGGGCGATGGGTGAGGTCATGGTGATGCTCGCTGTTCGCTGGCGTCGCGCCGCCCGGGTCGGTCACGCGGACGGAATGAAGTCGGGGTCGTCCTGGTGCTTGCGTTCGAAGCGGATGAAGTCGTAGTACCCGCACTTCCTGCCGTTCGGATAGTCGCGGCACACCGCAGGCCTCGCCTCGTAGATGGTGCAGCGCCGCTCGCCGGTGTCGAAGAACCGGCAGATCGAGCCGTAGATCTCGTCCTTGCGGTGCCGCAGGATGCGCTCGTCGCTGTTGCCTTCGCTTTCGTCATTGCGATAGCGGCGCGTGAAGCGCTTCTCGGCTTCTTCGGCGGCGAGGCCGAAGTGCTTCGCGAGTCGAGCGAGATCCTTGTCCTGCACCTCGATGCGAGGGTAGCTGCAGCAGTAGCCGGGACACTTCGAGCAGTCGTACTTGATCTTGCTGGCTTTGTCTCGGGGCATGGCGATGCGTTCGGCGCGACGGGAGCGCCAGTGTATCGCGTGGCCCGCAGCGGCCCGGCGCGCCAGGCTCAGGAAGGATTGCGCCGTCGCAGCATGCGCCGGAGCGACCGGCCCGGGTCGATGGCCCGCAGCAGGTCCGACTCGAGCGGCAGCGGCTCGCCCTCGGCCATTGCCGGCAGCAGGTGCGCCGCCAGCGCGGCCCACAGCAGGCCGCGCGAGCCGAACGCGAATGCACCGAAGAGACCGCGCGTCCGCGGCAGCGGCAGTCGTTCGTTGCGCAAAAGCGCGCCCGCTTCGCGCAGCGCGGCCGCTTCGTCGGCGATTGCGCCGATCGCGGGCATGCGGTCGGCCGCAGTCCAGCGAAACCCGACCGGACCGGATCGCGACGCGTCGAACCAGGCCCGGGGATCGCCGCCGATCGTGCGTGCCAGCCGTCGCAGGTTGCCGAAGTCGACGTCGCGTGACGGCTCGAGCGCCTCGCCGTCGTCGAAGCTCGCGCCGACCAGGATGCGATCGCCGAGCGGCGCCGCGTAGGCGTCGCCGCCCAGCACGGTGCGCAGCTCGCCGACACGTTCGCCGGGGAGCAGGGTGCTCTGGCCGCGCACGCGGCGCAGCGCGAGCGAACGCATTCCCGCGAGGCGCGTCGCGTCGCCCGCGCTGGCGATGATCGCGATGGCGGCCGCGGCGATCGGCCGGCCCGACGGGTCGCGCGCCGTCCAGCCGTCGTTGCCGGCCGTCATCGCGGCCACTGGCGCGCCGGCCAGCAGTTCGACCCCGGGGCTGGCGAGCCACGCTTCGACCAGCGCCGTCGGCTCGAGTGCGTCACAGCGCGGCAGCCACAGCCCGCCACGCGGCAGCGCAAGGCCGGCCACCTCCGAGGCCTCGTCGCGCGAGAGTTGTTGCGCGAACGACGCGGGCGTGCCGAGCCGCCCGAGCATCGCGTGCCGCCGCGCGGCCTCGGTGTCGTCGGCGTCGACCATCAGCTTGCCCAGCGGCGTGCGCGCGCCGATCGCGGGGTCGCGAGCCCGCCACGCCAGTGCGGCGCGGGTCAGCCGCGCAAGCGGATTGTCGTCGGGCGAAAGGTGCAGGTGATCGGCGCATAGCGGCTGCGCCGAGCCGCCTCGTGCCGGCGTGGCCGCCTCGATCACGGTCACCCGCCAGCCGCGTCGCGCGAAACCGGCTGCGGTGGCCGCGCCCGCGAGTCCCGCGCCGACCACCAGCGCGCTGCGCGCGGGCCAGACCGGCGGCGCGGCTGGCGGCGCAAAGCTGCGCCAGCGCGGCGCGTAGCGGGCGCGAAGCCGATGGCGCTTGCCGCCGTGGCCGGAGATGCGTTCGACGTCGAAGCCCGCCGCCTGCAGCGCGTCGCGCACGGCGACGGCCGAGGACCAGGTCGCCAGCGTCGCGCCAGGGCGCGCGAGCCGCGCGAGCGAGCGGATCAACGCCGGCTCCCACATGCGCGGATTGCGCTGCGGCGCGAAGCCGTCGAGGAAGAACGCGTCGGCGGCCAGGCGCAGGTTGCGCACGATCGTTGCCGCGTCACCCAGGCACAGCGTCAGCGTCACCGCGCCGGCGTCGAACTCGAGCCGGTGCAGGCCGGGCAGGGCATCCGGCCACTGTGCGATCAGCGCACCGGCATCGGCGACGGGCGCGCCGAGCGCGTCGAGCGCGCGCCGCAGGTCGGCCGCGGACAGCGGATGCGCTTCGATCGCCACGTAGTGCAGGCGGGCTATTGCGTCGCCGTGTTCGCGCCAGGCCTGCAGCGTGGCGAGGAAATTGACCCCCAGCCCGAAGCCGAGTTCGACGATCGCGAACGAAGCGTCGCGGTTCCTGCCGCCGATCGCAGCCCAGTGCTGCGGGAGCTGGCAGCCGTCGACGAACACCGTGCGCGCCTCGGACCAGGCGCCGGCGCGGCTGCGGAACACGTCGCCGTAGAGCGTGCTCACCGGCGCACCGGATTCGTCGAAGAGCAGCGGCGGATGGGGCGTCAGCGCGGGCATCGGGATTGATGGCAGTCAAGGGCCGGCGAGCCGGCGCGACGAATCTTAAGTTACAGTCGAACCCGGCCCCGGGGTGCGCGGTGCGGACTGCACATCGCCGCTCGGGAGGGCCGCGCAACCGGGACGAAGCGGATGATCAGGGCGCATTGGCAGGATCGGATCGAAGTGGCGCTGGGCCTGTGGCTGGTCGCCTCGCCCTTCGTGCTGGGCGTCAAGCTGCAGCCGGCGGCTTGGGCGGCGATCCTGGCCGGGGCCGCGGTGGTCACCTTGGCCGTCGAGGCGTTCTACTACCCGGAGATCATCGAGGAGTGGGGCAACCTGGCGGTCGGCGTCGGGCTGGCGGCCTCGCCGTGGCTGCTCGGCTACGACGGGGAACAGTCGGCAATGATCAACGCGGTCGCCTGCGGCGTCGCGATCGCGGCGCTGTCGTTCTGGACCGCCGAGGACATCCAGCGCGAGCAGCGCGACGCGCATTGAGCGTGCGCGACGGGGTCCCGCGATGAGCCGCGCCGCGCAGCTCGTGCGCTGGATCGACGACAACGTGCTGTCGCTCGGCCGCGACATGCGGCTGTCCTTCCTGCCGCCGCTGATGGTCTACATGGCGGCAGGCATCTCGGGGCTGACCGCGATCGTCGGCACCTTCTTCGTCAAGGAGTACCTCGGCCTGTCGGCCGAGTTCCTCGCCGCGCTCGGCTTCTGGGCCGGCCTGCCGTGGGCGCTGAAGATGCCGCTCGGCCACCTGGTCGACCTCGTCTGGCGCTACAAGTCGTGGCTGGTCTACCTCGGTGCGTCCCTGGTCGCCGCCAGCCTGCTGATCATGATCGGCCTGCTCGCCGACCCGCAGCAGATGGCCGGGGTGATGCGCACCGAGACCTGGTACGTGCTGTCGGCGCTGCTGGCGCCGATCGGCTACGTGATGCAGGACGTGGTGGCCGACGCGATGACGGTCGAGGCGGTGCCGCATCACGACGAGGCAGGCAGCCCGATCGACCAGGCGCGGCGTCGGGCGATGCACACCACCATGCAGACGCTGGGGCGCGTTGCGATCATCGGCGGCGGCGTGCTGGTGGCGCTCGCCAACGTCTTCCTGTTGCGCGGCGTCAACCTGTTGCCCGAGGCCGCGCGGGTCGCGGTCTACGTCCGGGTGCACGAGCTGGCGCTGGTGATTCCGCTGGTGTCCGTCGCCGGCGTTCTGTTCGCCACGGGGTTGCAGCGGCGTGCCCGGCAGCGGCTACGTGCCGAGGGCCTTTCCGCCGCCGAGGTCGCGGCGCGTCTCGCCGTGCACGTCCAGCGCCCCCCGGTCAACTGGTGGGTGCTCGGCGGCGGGCTGCTCTTCGCGCTGCTGTCGGTGTCGGTGGGCCTGAGCGATCTCGGCTGGCGCGAGGAACTCATCTTCGGCGCATCGATGTCGATCGTCGTCGCGCTGATGTGGCGGCTGGTGCGCGAGCTCGATCCGCCGGCGAGGGCAACCCTCCTCGGGACCGCCATCGTCGTGTTCGTGTTTCGCGCGACCCCGACGCCGGGCGCGGGCCAGACCTGGTGGATGATCGACGAGCTCGGCTTCGACCAGCAGTTCCTGTCGGTGCTCTCGTTGATCGGCAGCGCGCTGACGCTGGCCGGGCTGTTCGTGTTCCGGCGCTTCATGGCCGAGCGCTCGATCTACTACATCGTCGGCCTGCTGACCGTGGTCGGCACGCTGCTGATGCTGCCGATCATCGGCATGTACCACGGGCTGCACGAGTGGACCGCGGCGCGCACCGGCGGACTGGTCGACGCGCGCTTCATCGCGCTGGTCGACACGGCGATCGAGTCGCCCCTCGGGCAGATCGCGATGGTGCCGATGCTGGCGTGGATCGCCAACTCGGCACCGGAAAAACTCAAGGCGACCTACTTCGCGGTCATGGCCTCGTTCACGAACCTCGCGCTGTCGGCCTCGCAGCTGGGCACGAAGTGGCTCAACCAGTTCTTCGTCGTCACCCGCCAGGTGAAGGACCCGGCGAGCGGCGTCGTCACCGTCCCCGCCGACTACGGCCAACTCGGCGACCTGATGCTGGTGGTGCTGCTGATCGCGCTCGCGCTCCCGCTCGCGACCATCGCATTGGCGCGGCTGGCCGGCCTTCGCAGCGCCTGAGCCGGGCGCGGCGCCAACTGCCGGCTGGGCAGGCGGTGACGGATAGAATCCTGCGATGCGTGTCCATGCCCGCTCGACCGGACGGGCGCCGGCGATCGCCGGCTTCCTGCTGCTGTCGCTGATCGCGCACCTTGCGGTGCTGCGCGGCGCGAGCCTGGGGTCGTGGCTTGCGACGCCGCGGCCGGAAGCACCCCCGGTTTCGGTCGCCCTGATCGTGCCGCCTGCACCCGCACCGCAGCCGCCGAGTGTGCAGCCCGCCGCGGCGCCGAAGCCGGTTGCGCGGCCGCAGGCGAGACCCGCGCCGCGTCCGAAACGGCCCGTCCAGCGTGCGGCGCCACCCCCGGCGGCTCCGGCGCCCGAAGTCGCGCAGCCTGCAGCGGCGTCGACGTCCGCTGCGCTTTTCGACGCGTTCGGCCTGCCGGTCGACGAGGGCGAGCCACGGATGCCAGAGCGCGCCGAACCCGCCGCGGCCGCGGCGGACGCCCAGCCGCTCCCGACGGTAGACGTCCAGCCCGGTGTCGAAGCCGTCGCCGAACCCGCGCCGGCACCGCCCGTCGAGGCGCCGCTCGTCGTCGCGCCGCAGGCCGGCACGGTGCGCTACCTGGTCTATTTCGGAGATCCGGTCGAGGGCTACGTGGTCGCGACGCTCGAGCAGTCGTTCGACATCGGGCCCGAGCGCTACCGGTTGCACAGCGAAGGGCGCGCGAAGGGCCTGACCTCGCTGTTCTACCGCGGCGCGCTGGTGCAGGACAGCGCCGGCACGGTGTCGGCCGCCGG
>DAORSF010000061.1:0-2567 GCA_035443405.1 Burkholderiaceae bacterium
CGCGGCGGCGGCAGAGCCGCACGATGACGCGGCGGCGGCAGAGCCGCCGCTGGGCCACGCCCTCGCGCAGCTGCACGGCGCCTGGGTGCTCGCGCAGAACCGGCACGGGTTGGTGCTGGTCGACATGCACGCGGCACACGAGCGCGTGGTCTACGAGCGGATGAAGGCGGCGCTGGCACGCGCGGCGATGCCGATGCAGCCGCTGCTGGTGCCGGCGACCTTCCGCGCCGACCCGCTCGAAGTGCGCGTCGTCGAGGACGAGGCCGATGCGCTGCAGGCGCTCGGACTCGAACTGTCGGTGATGTCGCCGACCGCGATCGCGGTGCGCGCCGTGCCGGCACCGCTGGCGCGCGGCGACGTCGTCGCGCTCGCGCGCTCGGTGATCGGCGAGCTGCAGGAGCACGGCGCGTCGCGCGTGCTGTCGGAGCGTCGCGACGCGATGCTCGCGACCATGGCCTGCCACGCCGCCGTGCGCGCAAACCGCCGTCTGTCGATCGACGAGATGAACGCGCTGCTGCGCGAAATGGAGCGCACGCCGGGCGCGGACCAGTGCAACCACGGGCGCCCGACCTGGGTGCAACTGTCGCTCGCCGAGCTCGACCGCTGGTTCCTTCGCGGGCGCTGAGCGATGCCCGCCGCCGAACCGGTGTCGAGCGACGACGCGCCGATCGCGATGCTGCTCGGCCCGACCGCCTCGGGCAAGAGCGCGGTCGCGATGGCGCTCGCACGCCGCCTGCCGATCGAGATCGTCACCGTGGACTCGGCGCAGGTCTATCGCGGGATGGACATCGGCACCGCGAAGCCGACCGCGGCCGAGCGCGCGGCGATCCCCCACCACCTGATCGACATCGTCGACCCGCGCGACACCTACTCGGCGGCGCGCTTCGTCGCCGACGCGCAGGCCGCGATCACGCAGGTTCGCTCGCGCGGGCGGTGGCCGCTGCTGGTCGGTGGCACGATGCTGTACGCGCGTGCGCTCGTGCAGGGCCTTCATCCGCTGCCGGCGGCCGACGCCGCGCTGCGCCGGCGCCTGGACGACGAGGCGCGCGCGCAGGGCTGGCCGGCGCTGCACGCGCGGCTCGCGAACGTGGACCCGGCCACCGCCGCGCGCCTCGAGCCCGGCGACGCGCAACGCATCCAGCGTGCGCTCGAGGTGTTTGCGCTGACCGGGCGGCCGCTGTCGGAATGGCTGTCCCGACCCGCCGTCGCAACAGGCGCGCGCGCAGCGCCGCGCTTCGTGCGCATCGCGCTGGAGCCCTCCGACCGGTCAGAGCTGCATGCCCGCATCGCGCAGCGCTTTCGCGCGATGATCGACGCCGGGCTGATCGACGAAGTTCGCGCGCTGCGCGCCCGCGGCGACCTGTCGCCGGATCTGCCGTCGATGCGCTGCGTGGGCTATCGGCAGGTGTGGGCCTGGCTCGACGCCGGCGGCGGCGCGCGCGAACCGATGATCGAAGCCGGCATCGCCGCGACGCGGCAGCTGGCCAAGCGCCAGCTGACCTGGCTGCGCGCGATGGCCGATCGCCTGGTCGTCGACTGCCTCGCCCGCGACCCGCTCGGGCCGGTGCTCGACGCGCTGCGCCGCGCGTGGCGGCTGTGAGCCGCGCGCCTTCTCAGTCGAACGACCAGAAATACAGCACGTCGACCGCGCTGTCGGTGCCGGTCTGCGCGCGGATCGACAGCCGGTTGGTGATGTCGTACTGGATGCGCAGCAGGTTCCACACGCCGCGCAGGCCCTGCTCGTAGGTGAGGATCACGCGCGAGCTCAGTCGCTTGCCGATCGCCACGACGTTCTGCGTGGCGGTGCCGACCGGCGCACCGCCAGTCGTGGCCTGACCGGGGAAACTCGCCCCGAAATTCGGGTCGAACACGCCGCCGGCACCGGCCCCGCGCACCGTCAGGATGTCGAGCCCGAGCGCGCCGGCCACCCCCCCTGACAGGCCTCCGTCATTGCTGCCGAACAGCGTCGCCGCCGCCGCCTGCAGTGCAGCGCCCTGCCCGGCGGTGTTGACGTCCTCCAGCCCGACGCCGAGCACCAGCCACGACAGCTTCTGCGAGTCAGGCACGTCCGGCGTCGACACCAGCCGCAGCCGCGGCGACAGCACCGTGCCGCTGAGGGCCACACCGGCCTCGACCGCCTGGTCGCGACGCATCGCGACGATGTCGAGCACCGGGTTGTCGAGCGGACCGTTGAACACGACCTGTCCGCGCTCGATCTCCAGCCGCTGCCCGTAGGCGGTGTAGGTTCCCCGCAGCACCCGCACCGTGCCGAAGGCGCGCGGGGCGGAAGGCAGCGTGCCGCGCAGGTTCAGCGCGCCCGCGAGAACGACGTCGATGCCGCTGCCGCGCACGCGCAGCTTGTCGCCGAGATCGAGGTTCAGGTCCGCGCCGATGCGAAATCCGCTCGGGGTGGGCTCGGCGGACGTGCCCGCTTGCCCGCCCGCGGCCCGTCGATCGACGATCACCACGTCGTCGGGCATCGACGGCGCCTCGCCACCGCGCAGCTCGATCAGCCCCTCGTCGGCGCGGATGTCGCCCTTCCACTCGAGGCTCGTCCCGCTGCTGGC
>DAORSF010000061.1:2667-8099 GCA_035443405.1 Burkholderiaceae bacterium
CGTCCGGCAACCGCCCACTCGGGGCCGATGAGCCGGTTCGCGAAGGCCAGCGTCGGGACGCGCAGGTCGATCGATCCATCCAGGCGTCCCTCGTCCAGCGCAACTTCGGCTTCGCCGCTGCTGTCGATGGTCGCACCCGCGTCGAGCCGCAACGCCACGCGCCCGCTCGGTGTCTGCGGGGAGCTGCCCGCAAGGTCCCAGTTCCCGTGGAGCCGCACGTCCTGAAGCCGGCCCTCGACGCCGGCCAGCGCCTGCGGACCGGCGAAACGCTCGGCCCAGCGCGCGATCGGCAGCCCGCTCGCCTCGCCGCGCGTCTCGATGCGTCCGCCGTGCAAGGCGAGCGTCGCGACGCGCAGCTCGCCGCCGTCGACCTGCAGCGCCGCGTCGCCGAGCGCGATTCCGTCGCCGTCGGCGACCAGTCGAGCCGGCCGTTCGAGCCGAATCGGCACCGGCGCGTCGGCCACGAACTCGTCGACGGTGCCTTGCCAGCGCCAGCCGTTGGCCCCGGCCGGCGACAGCAGCGCGCCGCGCGCCGACGCGCGCGCCGACACCTGCGGCCCCGACGCGTCGAGCTGCAGCGCATGGGCGTCGGCGTCGCCGTCCAGGCGCAGGCGGGCGCGGTCGAGCGGCCTTCCTGCGACCTGCAGGCCCTCCGCGTCGATGCGCAACGCGACGCGACCCTCGCGCAGCCCGGGCAATTCGATCCGCCCCGACAGCGCGCCGATTCGCAGCGAGTCCTGCCAGCGCAGTTGCCGTCCGTCGACGTCGGCAACGACGCCGAAGGCCTGCCAGGACGTCGCGTCGAACAGGTCGCCCGCGCCGCCGGCCAGTTCGCCGCGCGCCGACAGCGACCCTTCGGCTCGGCTGTCGAGACGCGCGAGCGATGCCGCGCGCAACGTGAACTGCAGGCGGTCGCCGGCGCTCCCCAGCGCGCCATCGGCACTCGCCTGCAGGTCGCCGAACGCGAGTTCGAGCGCCGCGTCGGCGATGCGTCGGCGCGAGACCTCGCCGCGAAAGTCCGCGCGCAGCGGCTTTCCGTCGAGCACGCCGCGATCGATCACGACGCGCGTGCGCAGCTTCGGATCGGGCCATGCGACGCCCTGCGCGGCCCAGTTGCCCGACAGCTGGCCGCGCAGCCGCGCCACCCACTCCGGCGCCAGCTGAGCGTCGGCGCGCGCAGCGAGGCGCCCGAGCACGGCGCGCAGCGCCAGCAGCCCGGCCGGATCCAGTTCCCGGAACTCGCCCGACAGGTCGATCCGCCACGGCGCTTCGAGGCTCGTCGTGCCACGCGCCGACACGCTGCCGGCAGGCGTCCCGAGCCGCACTTCATCGACGCGCAGCAGCGGTTCGTCGAGACGCGCCCGCAGCGCCGCAGACACACCGTGACGGGTCGCATCCGCGAGTTCGAGCCCGATCGCCGCATCGTCCACGCGAATCTCGCCGGACAGTCGCGTCTCCTCGAGCCCGCTGGCGAGCCGGGACAGGTCCACGTCGCGCAGCGCCAGCTTCGTCTTCAGCGGGGGCAGCGAGCGCCCGAACAGGCTAAGCCGACGCGCAAAATCGATCGCGGCTTCGCCCGTCACCGATCCGCCGCCGGACAGCGTGGCCCGCAGCCCGGCGAGCCGGAGCGTCTGTCCGGCCCACTCGAAGTCCGACACGATCGCGGTCACCGGAACCGACTGCCGATCGGCGGGACCCGCCAGCGCATTGCGCAGGTCCAGCCGTCCCGCGACTCCGTCGTCCGACACGCGAATCGTCGCGGCGCCGCTGACGCGGGCGAGCGGCAAGCCGGTGAGGCCGAACTGCGCCGGCTCGACGCCGTCGAAGTTCAGCTCGATCGGCGCCAGGCGGGCTGCCGTCGTTTCGGCAAGCGGGTGCACGCGTGTGTCGAGCACGATCCAGACGGGGCCTGGCGCCTGCGCCGCGCCGGTCCCGCCCGTCGGCGCCGCCGGCGCGATCGCCTGGCCGGCCAACCTGACGTTCTCGAGCGTGCCGTCGGCGACCACCCCGATCCTGGGCAGCGCGTCCCATCCAGGCAGCTTCGGATCGACGCTGCCGGTCGCGTCGAGTACGAACGGCGCGCGATCGCCGAGCCGCCCCTCCAGCGACGCGCTGCCCCAGCGCGGCGAGTGCGCCGACAAATGGTCGATCCGGTAGTTGCCCGCCGCGTGACGTCCGGCGAACGCGATGCGTTCCAGCTCGAGCGGCTCGGCTCCTGCCGGCACGATCACCAGCCGGCCCAGCCCGAACGCGTCCACCCTGACGCCCATCGGCAGCGCGAGCGTGGCGGGCAATTCGAGCGGCCCGCCCTGGCGCAGCAGGCGCACCGTGGCGCTGCCGATCTCCACCCGCGCCAGGCGCAACTCGCGGCGCAGAAGCGCATCCGGGCGCCACACGACCGAGACGTCGCGCAGCTCGACCTCGCGCGCATCGTCGCGCCAGCGCACGGTCGCGACGCCGAAGCCGCCGACCAGGGTGCCGCGAACGTCGCCGACCTCGAGCGCGCCCTGGCTCGCCGATTCGGCCCGCGCGAGCGCCCAGCGCACGAACGAGGTCGTCTGGCCGGCCCACCACAGCGCGAGTGCTGCCGCCAACAGCAGCGCCGCGAGGACGCTGCCGAACACCCGCGCGACCCAGCGCAGCGGACCGGTGGCGCGCGTCGCCATCAGAAGGCGTACCCCGCGGCCAGGTGGACGCGCCAGCGACTCACCGCGTCGCCGTACGCGAGATCGAGGCTGACCGGCCCGATCGGCGAGCGCCAGCGCACGCCCACGCCGTAACCCCAGACCGCGCGGTAGTCGACCCAGCGATCGGCGGCGTTGCCGACGTCGACGAACGCTGCGCCGTGCCACTTCGGTGCGATCGGGTGCTGGTACTCGAGGCTGCCCAGCGCGAGCACGCGGCCACCCACGATCGCGCCGGCCTCCGGAACGCCGAGCGACAGGTAGTCGTAGCCACGCAGCGAGTGCGTGCCGCCGGCACGGAACAGGTTCTCCGACGGGATGCCATCGCGCGAGTCGGCCAGCACGTAGCCGGCTTCGACCATGCCGATCAACAGGCCGTCGTCGAGCGCCGACGCCTTCGGCATGGGCCAGAAACGCATCAGCCGCGTGTACAGCCGTGCGAAGCTCCGGTCGCTGCCGAAGCCACGCGCGGCACCCGACACCTGCGCGCTGATCGAATAGCCGGAGCGCGGATCGATCGGCGAGTCGAGCCGTCGCCGGTTCCACGCGTAGCCGAGGGTCAGCGCGCTGCGACGGTCGACCCCCGCGAGCAGCGGCAGTTCGCGCTTCTCGACCTGGTACTGCAGCGACACGAAGCTCTCGATGTCTTCCGCGTGTTTGCCCTCGCCGACGAACACGGTCTGCTTGTCGGTCAGCTCGCCCTGCACGTCGAAGCGCTCGACGCGCACCCCGGCCTGGTAGTAGTGGCCGCTGGCCTTCTGCGGCGTGCGCACGCTCGCGAACGCGCGACGGCGCACCGACTGCAGCAGCAGGCCAGACTCGAGCTGCCAACCGCGCCCCAGCAGGTTGCGGTGCTCGTAGCCGAACAGGCCCCGCGCGCCTTCGTCGGTGCTGTAGCCGACGCCGAGCATCGTGCGTTGCGTCTTGCGTTCGCCGACCTCGACGACCACCGGCACCGTCGTCCGCCCGGGGTCGGCTTCGACTGCGGCGAGGTCGGGCAGCACGTCGACGCTCGTGAAGTAGCCCGAAGCGCGCAATCGCGCCTGGTACGTCAGCAAGTCGTCGAAGCTGTACGGATCGCCGTCCGAAGCGCGCTCGCCGGAGGCTTCGTCCCAGGGACGGAGCGCCTCGACGATCGAGCGGTCGTAGCGCTCGAGCCCGCGGATCGTCGTCGGCCCGAATGACAGCCGGGGACCGGTGTCGACGTGCAGCGTGAGCGCCGCGGCGGTCAGCGCGGGATCGACCTCGGCGCGGCTCGCGACGATGCGCGCGCGCACGAAGCCGCGCTGCTGCAGCACGTCGAGCAGCAGCCGCTTGCCCTGGTCCCATTCGGCGCTGCGGAAGAATGCGCCTTCGCGCAACGGCCAACGGTCGAGCAGCGCCTCGCGCATCGCCTGCGCCGCCGGCGGACCGTCGATCGTCAGGTCGAAACGGTTGACCGTGGTGCGCGCGCCGGCGTCGATCGCGATGCGCACGCGCGCCAGTCCGCCGGCGAGCGCCGGCTCGACGGTGACCGCGACGCGCGCCGAGAAGTATCCGGCGGCGCGCACGATCGCAGCGGCCTCCTCCTTCGCGCGCTCGACGAACAGCGGCAACTGGTCGGCCTCGAAGCCGGGCTCGCCGATCCAGCGCCCCAGCAGCGTGCGCGTCCGCAGCGGCTCGAGCAGCTCTTCGGGCGCGTCGATCGCGAGCTCGTAGTTCGCGGCGAACGCCGGCGACGCAGCCCCGACCAGGATCGCAATCAGCACTCGGCGCACGACGGCCAGCAGCGGGCCCGGGACGGCGGCCGCCGCGAACCGGCGCACTTCAGACCACGACGGTGGGGGGCGCGCCGGAGGGGCGTTCGACGATCTCGCCGATCCGGTAGACGGTCTCGCCGGCCGCGCGCAGCGTCGACTCGGCCGCCTCGGCGTCGCCGCCGGAGACGACCACGACCAGGCCGATGCCGCAATTGAACACGCGGTGCATCTCGGCATCGGCGATCCCGCCGCGCTGCTGCAGCCACGAGAACAGCGGCGGCATCGTCCACGCGTCGCGGTGAAGCACCGCCTGCACCGCATCGGGCAGCACGCGCGGCACGTTCTCGACCAGTCCGCCGCCGGTGATGTGCGCGATGCCCTTCACCGCCACGCGGCCAAGCAGCTCGAGCACCGGGCGAACGTAGATGCGCGTCGGCGCCAGCACCACCTCGGCGAAGCGCCGGCCGTGGAAGTCGTCCTGCATCTGCGGCGCGTCGATCGCGCCCCACGCGCGCTCGATGATCCGCCGCACCAGCGAATAGCCATTCGAGTGTGCGCCGCTCGACGCGAGGCCGAGCACGACGTCGCCGGGCGCGATGCGCGAGCCGTCGATGATCGCCGACTTCTCGACCGCGCCCACGGCGAAGCCGGCGAGGTCGTACTCGCCCGCCGGGTACATGTCGGGCATCTCGGCGGTCTCGCCGCCGATCAGTGCGCACCCGGCCATTTCGCAGCCGCGCGCGATGCCGCCGACCACCCGCGCGGCAACGTCGACGTCGAGCTTTCCACAGGCGAAGTAGTCGAGGAAGAACAGTGGCTCGGCGCCCTGCACCAGGACATCGTTGACGCTCATCGCGACCAGGTCGATGCCGACGGTGTCGTGGCCGTCCAGC
Source organism: Burkholderiaceae bacterium (assembly GCA_035443405.1). GTDB lineage: Bacteria > Pseudomonadota > Gammaproteobacteria > Burkholderiales > Burkholderiaceae_E > Zeimonas. The sequence goes on from DAORSF010000061.1 coordinate 7,984, forward strand.
GCGAAGGCGAGCCTGAGCTTCGTGCCCACCCCGTCGGTCCCCGAGACCAGCACCGGCTCGCGAAAGCGCTTCGGCACCTCGAACAGCGCGCCGAAGCCGCCGATGCCCGCCAGCAC
>DAORSF010000062.1:0-8035 GCA_035443405.1 Burkholderiaceae bacterium
TCGTAGTTGTCGATCATCAGCAGCATGTCCGCCTCCCGCCGCTTCAGATCTGGCCGTCGAGGCCGGCCTGCACCAGCTCGGCAGCGCGCAGCACCGCGCGCGCCTTGTTCTCGGTCTCCTGCCACTCGTTCTCGGGAATCGAGTCGGCGACGACGCCCGCAGCGGCCTCGACGTACAGCGTGCCGTCCTTGACGACGGCGGTGCGGATCGCGATCGCGAGGTCGAGGTCGCCGACGAACGAGATGTAGCCGCACGCGCCGCCGTAGACGCCACGCTTCGTGGGCTCGAGCTCGTCGATGATCTCCATCGCGCGGATCTTCGGCGCGCCGGACAGCGTGCCCGCCGGGAAGGTCGCCCGCAGCACGTCGATCGGCCCGATGCCGGGCTTGAGCTTGCCCTCGACGTTCGAGACGATGTGCATGACGTGCGAGTACTTCTCGATCGCCAGCTGGTCGGTGACGCGCACGCTGCCGATCTCGGCGATGCGTCCGATGTCGTTGCGCGCGAGATCGATCAGCATCACGTGCTCGGCGATCTCCTTCGGGTCGGCCAGCAGTTCGCGAGCGAGCGCCTCGTCCTGCGCCGGCGTGGCGCCGCGACGGCGCGTGCCGGCCAGCGGCCGGATCGTGATCCGGTCGCCGTCGGGCTGGCGCTCCTGGCGCACCAGGATCTCGGGCGAGGCGCCGACGATGTGGAAGCCGCCGAGGTCGTAGAAATACATGTACGGCGACGGGTTGATCGAGCGCAACGCGCGGTACAGCGTGATCGGCGAGTCGCGGAACGGCTTCTCGATCAGCTGGCCGACCTGCACCTGCATCACGTCGCCGGCCATGATGTATTCCTTGGCGCGCGCCACCGCGGCGAGGTAGTCGTCCTTCGCGAATTCGCGCCGCGTCTCGGTCTCGCGGCTGGGCTGCAGCGAAGGCACCGCGAGCGGCTGCGACAGTTGCCCGTAGAGCTCGCGCAGCCGCTTCCTGGCCCGCTGGTAGGCCTCGCCCTCGGCCGGGTCGGCGTACACCATCAGGTAGATCTTGCCGGTCACGTTGTCGACGATCGCGAGCTCTTCGGTCAGCAGCAGGAACACGTCGGGAACGCCGATCGGGTCGGGCTTGTCGCGGCCTGCGGCGCGCGGCTCGATGTGGCGCACCGCGTCGTAGGCGAAGTAGCCGGCCAGCCCGCCGCAGAAGCGCGGCAGCCCGGGGCGCAGGGCCACCTTGAAGCGCTTCTGGTAGGCGTCGACGAAGTCGAGCGGGTTGCCCGCGTGGCGCTCGATCACCTGCCCGTGCCTGACCACCTCGGCGCCGTCGGCGGTCGAACGGATGATCGTGCTGGCCGGCAGGCCGATGAACGAGTAGCGGCCGAAGCGCTCGCCCCCGACCACCGATTCGAGCAGGAAGCTGTACGGCCCGTGCGCCAGCTTCAGGTACAACGACAGCGGCGTGTCGAGGTCGGCGAAGCACTCCAGCAACAGCGGAATGCGGTTGTAACCCTGGGCAGCGATCGCCCGGAATTCGATCTCGGTCATCGGTCCCCTCGTGGACTTGCGTCCTGGCCCGTCTCGGGCCCGCGTCGCCCTTCGCGGGCGCGCTGGATGTGTCAGGAGTCAGGAAAGGTGGCCGGAAGCGCGGCGCCTCGAGGGCGCCATGGGCTCGGCCGGTGCGCGGCGATCAGCGCCAGCACCACCAGCGCCAGACCCGCCAACCGTTGGCGTTGCGGGCCGACTGCATTTCCTGAACGGGACGCATGAGGGAAAGGATCTCTTGCTGAAATCTCGACCTGCAGGAATATATCATCGCGATGGCCGGGAGGGTCAATCGCCGTCGCCGCCACCGTCGCCGGCGCCTGCATCGGCGCTGCCCACCCCGCCGTCGTCTTCGGTCCCGGGCCCGCCGCCGCCGGGCCCCGCCGAATCGGGCACGTCGATCCGCCCGGCCGCTTCGAGCAGCGTCCCGACCACCGCGTCGGCGTCGATCGTGCTCACCGGCCTGCCCTCGTTGTAGCCGTACGGCACGATCATCACCGGCATGCCGGCGGCGCGCGCGGCCTGCGCGTCGTTGAGCGAATCGCCGATCGCCACCATCTGCGACGGCGCCATCCCGAAGCGCTCGCAGACGTGGTGAAGCTGCATCGGGTCGGGCTTGCTCCGCGGCAGCACGTCGCCGCCGATCGTCAGTTCGAAGTACCCGGCGAGCCCCGCGCGCGCGAGCAGCACGTCGACGAACGCCTGCGGCTTGTTGGTCACGCAGGCCAGCCGAAGGCCCTTGGCGCGCATCGCCGCGAGGCCTTCGACGACCTGCGGGAACAGCGTCGCCGAGCGCCCGTTCTCGCGCGCGTAGTGCCTTTCGAACGACGCGAGGCCGCGATCGGCGGTCGGCTCGTCGATGCGGCCGTCGAGCGAACCGGACAGCGCCCGATGCACGAGGACGCGGGCACCCTTGCCGACGTAGCGGCGCACCGCCGATTCGGGCAGCGGCGGCCGGCCGAAGTCGGCCAGCATCGCGTTGACCGCGGCGGCGATGTCGGCCGCCGTGTCGAGCAGCGTGCCGTCGAGATCGATCGCGACGCCGGACGCGCCGAACCTGCGCGGCATCGGCTCAGGCCGTTGCGAGCGCGGCGCGAAGCTGCCGGAACACGCCGCGATAGCCGCCGCCCTCGTCGGGCGCGCCGAACACCGCCGAGCCCGCGACGAAGGTGTCGGCGCCGGCGCGCGCGACTTCGACGATGTTGTCGACCTTGACGCCACCGTCGACCTCGAGCCAGATCGACGTCCCCCCCGCCGCCACGTGCGCGTCGATGCGCTCGCGCACCGCGCGGATCTTGGGCAGCGTCGCCGGAATGAACTTCTGGCCGCCGTAACCGGGATTGACCGACATCAGCAGCACCATGTCGAGCTTGTCCATCACGTGGTCGAGGTAGTACAGCGGCGTCGCCGGATTGAAGACGAGCCCCGCGCGACAGCCGCAATCACGAATCAGCTGCAGCGTGCGGTCGACGTGGTCGGACGCTTCCGGATGGAAGGTGATCAGGTTCGCGCCGGCCTTCGCGAAGTCGCCGACGATGCGGTCGACCGGGCTCAGCATCAGGTGCACGTCGATCGGGATCTGCACGTGCGGGCGCAGCGCCTCGCAAACCAGCGGGCCGATCGTCAGGTTCGGGACGTAGTGGTTGTCCATCACGTCGAAATGGATCAGGTCGGCGCCGGCGGCCTCGACCGCGCGGACCTCCTCGCCGAGGCGGGCGAAATCTGCGGACAGGATGCTCGGTGCGATGCGGAAGGCGCGCGTCATGGTCGGGTACCGCCGGTGGTTGAATCGGATCCGCGGAGCGGCTTTGTCTACAATCGCGATTGTAGCCACCGCCCCGCGTTGCCGCCCGACACTGCGTTGCGCACCCCGCAGCCCCCGCCTACCGTGACCGACAAACGCTATCAGTTCCGCATCGAGGTGCAGGCCGTCTACCTGCCCGAGCAGTCGAAACCGGACGATGCGCAGTACTCGTTCGCGTACACGGTGCGGATCACCAACACGGGCAACGTTCCGGCGCAGCTGATCAGCCGGCACTGGATCATTCGCGACGAGAGCGGCCGCACGAACGAGGTCAAAGGGTTGGGCGTGGTCGGACACCAGCCACTGCTCAAGCCCGGCGAACGCTTCGAATACACCAGCGGCAGCCAGATCGTCACGCCCACCGGCGCGATGCACGGGAGTTACTTCTTCGTCGCCGAAGACGGGCACCGTTTCGAGGTGCCGATCGAGGAGTTCGCGCTCAGCATGCCGCGCACGCTGCACTGAGCGATGCGCCGCAGCCCGCTGCACGCTCCATCGGCCACGCCTCGACGCGCGCGCGGCGCGTCACTTGCGGCCGCGCATCGTCCACCAGACGAAGAACAGCATCAGCGCGAGCACGCCGCCCGCTTCGGCGAACAGGATCCAGGAATCGTCCATGCGGCCGATTCTAGCGCCGCGACCCGGCTTGCGCCGCCGCGCGCCGCATGGATGCTGGCCGCGACGCTGCTCGCCGGATGTGCCGTGGCCGGCCCGACGCGCCACGTCGACGAGTTGCCGGGCTGGCGCGACGACGACGGGGCAGGCCTGCACGAGGCGCTGGCGCGCCAGTGCGCGCTGCCGAAGCAACCTGCCCCGTGGCCCGCGCTGTGCGCCGAGTTGCCCGACGCGGCGGCGCTGAAGGACTGGATCGCCACGCGTTTCACGGCCTGGCCGCTCGCACGTGCCGACGGCGGACCAGGCCTGCTGACCGGGTACTTCGAACCGGTGCTCGGCGGCAGCCGCCAGCGAGAGCATGCCGGCCAGGCGCCGCTCTACCGTCCGCCCGCCGACCTGTTGCGCGGCCCGGACGGCGCCCGGATGAAGTCGGGCGCGGGCAGCGACACCGCCTCCGTCGGCGGCCAGGCCGCCGGCACGCCGGCGCCCTATCCGACGCGCGCGGAGATCGAGCGCGGCGGGCTGCTCGCCGGCCAGGAACTGGTCTGGCTGGACGACCCGGTCGAGGCGTTCTTCCTGCACGTCCAGGGCTCGGGCCGGGTGCGGCTGCGCGACGGCGGGACGATGCGCGTCGGCTTCGCAGACCACAACGGCCAGCCGTACTACGCGATCGGCCGCGAACTGGTCGCGCGTGGCGCGCTCGCTCCGGACGCGGTCGACGCCGACGCCATCAAGGCCTGGCTGCGCGCCCACCCCGGCGAGGCCGAACCGGTGATGCACCGCAATCGCCGCTATGTGTTCTTCCGCGAACTGCCGGCCGGCGACGCTGGGCCGCCGGGCTCGCTGGGCGTGCCGCTCACGCCGATGCGCTCGGTGGCGACCGACCCGGCACACGTGCCGCCCGGCGCGCTGCTTTACGTCGACACGACGCACCCCGACGACGGCTCGCCGATGCGCCGCGCAGTGGTGAGCCAGGACCGCGGCGCGGCGATCACCGGCGCGGCCAGGGCCGACCTGTTCTGGGGAACCGGCAGCGAGGCCGGACGACTGGCCGGCCGGACGAAGCAGCCGGTGCGCATCTGGCTGCTCTGGCCCAAGGGGCTGGCGCGGCCGTGACCGCGCGCGGCCCGGCCCTGCGATCAACCGTTCGTTCAGCCCTTCGAGTTTTCGGCGAGCATGCGGTTGAAGCGCTCGGGCGGCGCATAGCCCTGAAGCCGCTTGCCGTTCGCGAAGAACAGCACCGGAGTGCCCGTGATGCCGAGCTTCTGGGCGAGTTCGCGCACCTGCGCCAGCGGCGTGTCGCAGGTGCCTGCGTTGCCGGGCACGTTGTTGTTCAGCAGCAGGTCGTTCCAGGCGCGAGCCTTGTCGGCGGCGCACAGCGCCTTGCGGGCCTTCGACTCGGAATCGGCCGCCAGGAAGGCCATCGGGAACGTGTAGATCGTCACGTCGTCGAGCTTGAGCAGGTCGGCGCGCAGTCGCTTGCAGTAGCCGCAATTCGGATCCTCGAACACAGCCATCACCCGCTTGCCGTTGCCGGCGACCTGCTTGATCGCCAGTTCGAGCGGCAGCGTGCGGAAGTCGATCGTCATCAGTTGTTCGACGCGCTCCTGCGTCAGGTTGCGCTGGGTCTTGATCTCGATCAGGTCGCCCTGGAAGAACATATATCGGCCTTGCGCATCGACATACAGAAGCATGTCGTTTCCGAGACGTGCCTCGTAGAGACCAGGCATCGGGGTGGGGCGGACCTCCTCGACCCGGTATCGACTGCCCCTCACAATAGGCTCGAGCGCGGCCTTGACTCGCGCAATCGCCGGGTCGGTGGTCGATGCGCCCTGCGCTTGGGTTGGCGCACTGGCAACAAAGAGCGCTGCCGCCGCGACCAGTGCCAGCGCCGCAGCGGCCGCGCGGGCCGACACCTTCGAATCGATCATCTCGACAGCTTCCTCGACTGCGCGACCGCGGCCGCGCGGGTTGTCCAATGCGTCGCGCCTCGCGTCAACGAACCGCGTGCGACACCAATTGTCGCTTGAGCCAGCCCGAACTTGCCACCGCTCGCCAGCCGAGCGCGACCACCGATTCGACCACCGGGGCGAGCGCCGCCGGCAACGGCTGGCGCGACGGGTCGAAAAGTCGCTGCAGGCCGTCGGTTGCACTGCGCATCGCCATCACCGGCTCGGCGCGCGCGCGCTCGTAGCGCCGCAGCACGAGGCGCTCGCCCGGATCGCGCCCCCTTTCACGCTCGCGCAGGGCGCCGGCCAGCGCCGCGACGTCGCCGAAGCCGAGGTTCATCCCCTGGCCGGCCAGCGGATGCACCAGGTGCGCGGCATCGCCGACCAGCGCCACGCGCGGCGCGATCATCGACGCGACGCGACCGAGCCGCAGCGGAAACGCCTCGACCCGCGAGATCGGCGTCATCGTGCCCAGCGCCGAGCCGGCGGCGGCCTGCACGCGCGCGGCAAGTTCGCCGGCAGGCATCGCCTGCAGCGCGTCGGCCAGTTCGAGCGGCGCCGACCAGACCATGCTCACCCGCCCCGCGGGCGCGCCGGGGCCGGTTCCCGCAGGCAGCGGCAGCAGCGCGAGCACGCCGTCGCGGCCGAACCACTGCCACGCGATGTCGCGATGCGGCTGCTCGGTGTCGAAGTGCGCGACCAGCGCACGCTGCGGGTAGTCCGAAACCGTCCACGCGAGTCCGGCCGCATCGCGGACCCGCGAGGTTGCGCCGTCGGCGCCCACGACCAGCCGTGCACGCAGGCGCCTGCCGCCGTCGAGTCGGAGGTGGACCGCCGAATCCGGCGCCGTCGATGCAGTCGGCGACGCCGCAGCATCGGAATCGAAGCCGTCGAAGCGCTCGTCGATCACCGGCATGCCGGCGAAGCGCACGGCCTGCTCGAGGGCACGCAGCAGGTTGCGCTGCTCGACGATCCACGCCAACGCGTCGACGTGCGCCTCGTAGGCGCTGAACTGCAGCGGACCCCGATCGGTGCCGAAGGCCGGATACACGCGCATGTCGTAGACCGGCGCGATGCGCTGCGCATCCAGCGCGTGCCAGACGCCGATCGACTCGAGCAGGGCGCGGGTGGCCGGCGACAGCGCGAACACGCGCAGGTCCCAGGGATCGTTCGAGCCGTCCGCGGGCGGCGCGCCGATCAGCGTCGTCGACAACCCGGTCCGCGCCAGCGCGAGCGCGATAGCAAGCCCCACGCCGCCGCGGCCGACGACCGCGACGTCGGTCCGTGCAGCGGCAGGACGGTATGGCATGCGGCGATTATAGGGCTGCTGAAAGCGCGGGCGCCGGCGTCGTTCTGCTATGATTGCCGGCTTTCGGGCGCGGCGTTCTGGCCTGCGCCCCGGCGGCCAAGTAGCTCAGTTGGTAGAGCAGAGGACTGAAAATCCTTGTGTCGGCGGTTCAATTCCGTCCTTGGCCACCACCTTTCCATCTTGTCGAGCGGCGAAGTAGTCACTGACGAAGCCTGCGATCCGTGTGCAATTCAATGCACATCGATTGATAGAGGTGGCGCCGCAAATCTGAACACGGTTCAAAGTGGAAACGCTGCTCCGATGGGCGAGGATAGAGCCCAGAGAAACAGGAGCAGAGAGCATGAGCAGAAGACCCCGCCGCAACCACTCCGCGGCGTTCAAGGCGAAGGTGGCGCTGGATGCCGCCAAGGGCGAGAAGACCGTCGCCGAGATCGCACAGAAGCACGACGTACACCCGAACCAGGTGACCGAATGGCGACGCCAGTTGCTCGAACGCGCGCCTGACGTGTTCGGCGCCAATGCGAGACCACCCGAGCCGCCGGTGGACCTGAAGGCGCTGCACGCCAACATCGGCCAGCTCACACTGGAGAACGATTTTTTGGAAGGCGCGCTCGGCAAAGCGGGATTGCTGAGCGTAAGGCGATGATCGACCGCACCCACGAACTGAGCGTCAAGCGCCAGGCCGAGTTGGTCGGCATCAGCCGCGGCACCGCGTACTACGAGCCGCGACCGATCAGCGACGAGGATCTCACCCTCATGCGCCGCATCGACGAGTTGCACCGCGGCGCGCGTCAAGGTACTTGTCGCCTGAGTCATGCAACCAACTGCGGTGTATC
>DAORSF010000063.1:0-7983 GCA_035443405.1 Burkholderiaceae bacterium
CTCGGACAATCGCCGCGAGAATGATGAACGAAGCGCGCTTCGCGCGCCGACCCCGAGGCTGCGCTGCTCGGCGCCGCAGACATCGCCCCCGGTCGGCACCCCTGCGCCGGGGCGCGCAGCCCGCTGGCACTCGCGCCTGTCCGCACCCGGACCCGTTGCCGCCTGCCGTGAAGTACACGTCCATGGTCTTCGGAACGGAGACGGGGCGTTCGTCGCACGAACCGAGCGCATCGACAGCAAAGGCGCGGACGGCCCGCGCCTTTGCCCGCGCCGACGACGGCACGCGACACACGACCCCGGCCGGAGCGACCCGGGTCGCGCGTCAGATGCCGCCGATCCAGCGTGCGTAGGCCGCGAGGTCGACGTTGCCGCCGCTGACGATCACGCCGACGCGGCGTCCCGCCCACTGCGGCGCCGACGCGAAGGCGCCGGCGGCCGCCAGGCAACCAGTCGGTTCGACGACCATCTTCATGCGCTCGGCGAAGAAGCGCATCGCGGCGACCAGTTGCTCGTCGGTGACGGTCAGGATGTCGCGCACCCGCTGCCGGATGATCGGAAACGTCAGTTCGCCCAGGTGCGTGGTCATCGCGCCGTCGGCGATCGTCTTCGGCACGTCGATCGTCACGATGCGGCCGGCGCGCAACGACTGTCGGCCGTCGTCGCCGGCCTCGGGCTCGATGCCGTAGACCGCGCAATCGGGCGCCAGTGCCGACGCCGCCAGCGCGCAGCCCGACAGCAGCCCGCCGCCGCCGAGGCAGACGAACAGCGCGTCGAGCGTGCCGATGTCCTCGAAGAGCTCGAGCGCCGCGGTGCCCTGGCCCGCGATGACGTCGGCGTGGTCGTACGGCGGAATCATCGCCAGGCCGCGCTCGCCGGCGAGCCGGCGCGTGAGCGCCTCGCGATCCTCGGAGAAACGGTCGTAGGCGACGATTTCGCCGCCGTAATCGCGCGTGGCGGCGAGCTTGGCCGCCGGCGCGTCCGACGGCATGACGATCGTCGCTTGCACGCCGAGCTCGCGCGCGGCGAGTGCAATGGCCTGCGCGTGGTTGCCCGACGAGAACGCGATCACGCCCGCGCGCCGTTGCGCGGGATCGAGCTTCGCGATCGCGTTGAATGCGCCGCGGAACTTGAACGCGCCCATGCGCTGGAAGTTCTCGCACTTGAAGAACAGCGACGCGCCGCTGCGCGCGTCGGCGGTCGCCGAGCGCAGCACCGGCGTGCGGTGGGCGCGGCCGCGAAGGCGTTCGGCGGCGGCCTGGACGTCGGCGAATCCGGGCGGGCTCATCTCCGGCGAGGGCATCGGCAATCCGGCGGTTGGGAAGCGGGACCGTCAGGATACGTCGATCGGCGCACCGGCGCCGTTGCGCGGCGGCGCGAGCGAACTTAACGCGCACCCGCGATGCGGTATCGTCGCGCGCATGGCGAACCAGGCATCGCGCGGTGGCGCAATCGAAGTCTTCGGCGCATTCCTTCGGCTCGGCCTGACCTCGTTCGGCGGGCCGATCGCGCACCTCGGCTACTTCCGGGACGAGTTCGTCGCGCGACGCCGCTGGCTCGACGAGCGCGCCTACGCCGACCTGGTGGCGCTGTGCCAGTTCCTGCCCGGCCCGGCCAGCAGCCAGGTCGGGTTCGCGATCGGCTTGCGGCGCGCCGGCTGGCCGGGTGCGCTGGCCGCGTGGCTGGGCTTCACGCTGCCGTCGGCGCTCCTGATGGTGCTGTTTGCGCTGGGCCTCGCGCGGTGGGGCGATAGCGGCGCGATGCTGTCCGCGGTCGCGCACGCGTTGAAGCTCGTCGCCGTCGCGATCGTCGCGCAGGCCGTGTGGGCGATGTCGTCGGCGCTGTGCCCCGACTTGCCGCGCCGATTGCTCGCGCTGCTGGCAGCCGTGGTGGTGCTGGCGTGGCCGGGCGCATCGGCGCAAATCCTCGCGCTGGGCCTGTGCGCGCTGATCGGCTGGCGCGCGCTTGCCGCCGTGCCGATGCCCGGGTCGGCAGACGACGGAGGCGGTGTCAGCGCGCGCGCCGGCTGGATCGCGCTGGGGATCTTCATCGCCTTGCTCGTCGGCCTGCCGCTCGCGGCGGCCGTGTCGGAGCAGCCCGCGGTGCGCGTCTTCGACGCTTTCTACCGCGCCGGCGCGCTCGTTTTCGGCGGCGGTCACGTCGTGTTGCCGTTGCTGCAAGCCGGCGTGGTCGAGCCGGGGTGGATGTCGGAGTCGACCTTCCTCGCCGGCTATGGCGCCGCGCAGGCCGTGCCCGGGCCCTTGTTCACGTTTGCCGCCTACCTCGGGGCGGCGATCGGCGCGGCAGGCGATCCGGCCCTGGCGGGCCAGCGCGCGGGATTCGGCGCACTGGCGTCCTGGGCCGGCGCCGCGTGGTGCCTGTTCGCCGTGTTCCTGCCCGGCTGCCTGGTCCTGGTCGCCGCGCTGCCTTCCTGGCAGCGATTGCGCGAGCGCACGGCGTTGAGGGCCGCGCTTGCCGGGGTCAATGCCGGCGTAGTCGGCGTGCTACTGGCGGCGCTGGTCGACCCGGTCTCGACCGCCGCGCTGGGTTCGTCGGTCGACGTCCTGGTCGCGGCGTTGCTGCTGGCGCTGCTGCTGCGGTGGCGCTGGCCACCGCTCGCCGTGGTCGCTCTGGGGATTGCCGTCGGCGCGGTGCGGGCAAGCGTCGCCGCATGATCGGGCCCGGCGACGCGACTGCGTGCGTCGCTGCCACGGTGCTGCCCGGCCTCGATCCCGGCGCCGGGCGTGCATTGCGGGCGTCGTTTCAGAGCCGAACGCGGGCGGCCAGCGCCTGCAGCTTCTCGAACGACGGATCGCGCCGCGGCCAGCCGAGCGTCACCGCGTCGTCCCGCCTGCGCGGCAACACGTGCAGGTGCAGGTGCGGCACCGTCTGCCAGCCGGCCACGCGATTGGCCTGCAGGAGGGTCACGCCGTCGGCGGCGAACTCGCGCTCGACGGCGATCGCGATGCGGCGCGCCGCGCGCATCATCGCCACCGCGGTCTCCTCGTCGGCATCCATCAGCGTCGGGTAAGGGCGGATCGACGCGACGATCACGTGGCCGTCGTTGACCTGTCCCGCGTCCATGAACGCGAAGACGTGCTCGTCGGAATAGATGCGGGCGCACGGCAACTCGCCGGCGTACAGCCTCTCGAAAACGGTGGGCATGGTCGGCTCTCCAGGGCGGGGCATGTCGTCGGGGTCAATACCCGCACTCGAAGAATACCTGAGCAGGGCACTCTACAATTCGGCGATGGATCATGCGGCGACTCGCCTCTCGGTTCCGAAGGACAGGCTCAAGTTCGTCCTGCTCGAGGGCATCCACGCGTCGGCGGCCGAGACCCTGCGTGCGGATGGCTACGCCAACGTCGAAAACCATCGCGCCTCGCCGTCGGGCGACGACCTGTTGCGCGCGATCGAGGGCGCGCACTTCGTCGGCATCCGGTCGCGGACCAGGCTCACCGAGGCGGTGCTCGCCCGCGCGCCGAAGTTGAACGCGATCGGCTGCTTCTGCATCGGCACCAACCAGGTCGACCTCGACGCGGCGGCGCGCCGCGGCATCCCGGTATTCAACGCACCGTTCTCGAACACCCGCAGCGTCGCCGAGCTGGTGCTGGGCGAGATCGTCATGCTGATGCGCGGCATTCCGGCGAAGAACGCCATGCTGCATCGCGGCGGCTGGGAGAAGAGCGCGGCGGGCTCGCACGAGGCTCGCGGCAAGACGCTGGGCATCGTGGGGTACGGCCACATCGGCACGCAGATCGGCATCCTCGCCGAGCAGCTCGGCATGTCGGTGCTGTTTCACGACGTCGAAAAGAAGCTGCCGCTCGGCAATGCGCGCCAGGCGGCGTCGCTGGACGCGCTGCTTTCCGAGTCCGACGTGGTCACGCTGCACGTGCCGGCGACGCCGGCCACGACGAACATGATCGCTGCGCCGCAACTCTCGGCGATGAAGCGCGGCAGCCACCTGATCAACGCCTCGCGCGGCAACGTGGTCGACATCGACGCGCTCGCCGACGCCCTCGGGCGCGACCACCTGCGCGGCGCGGCGATCGACGTCTTCCCGGTCGAGCCGAAGGCCAACGGCGGACTGTTCGAGTCACCGCTGACCCGCTTCGACAACGTCATCCTCACGCCGCACATCGGCGGTTCGACCTCCGAGGCGCAGGCCAGCATCGGCAGCGAGGTCGCCGCGAAGCTGGCGCGCTACAGCGACAACGGTTCGACGGTCTCGGCGGTGAACTTTCCGGAGGTGTCGTTGCCCGCGCACACCGGCAAGTGCCGGCTGCTGCACATCCATCGCAACACGCCGGGTATCATCGCCGGCATCAACGAGCGCTTCTCGCGCGCCGGCATCAACGTCGCCGCCCAGTACCTGCAGACCGACGCGCTGCTGGGCTACGTGGTGATCGACGTGGATGCGGCGGCCAGCCAGGTCGCGCTCGACGAGATCAGCGCGATCGAGGGCACGATCCGTTGCCGCATACTTTATTGACACTGCCGACGCCGAGTATCCGACCCGCATGGACGAACTGCAGCTGCAACGACCCGGACGCGCGGCGCCGCCGCCCGTCGCCACCGGCTTCGCGCTTTGGCAACTCGGTTTCCGCCCGTTCTACCTGCTGGCCAGTGTGTTCAGCGCCGCGAGCGTCGGGCTGTGGGCGCTGCAGTACTCGGGCTGGGTGGACGGCGCCTACCTGAAGGGGCCGCTGTGGCACGGCCACGAGATGTTGTTCGGCTACACGGTGGCGGTGATCGCCGGCTTCCTGCTGACCGCGGTGCGCAACTGGACTGGCCAGCCGACGCCGACCGGTGCGCCGTTGATGGCGCTCGCCGCGCTGTGGGTGGCCGGCCGGGTGCTGGTGCTCACGCCGTGGAGCCTCGCGGCCGCACTGGTCAACGCCGCGTTCCCGTTTGCGGTGGCCGCCGCGATCGCCGTGCCGATCGTGCGCTCGCGCAACCGGCGGAACTACTTCTTCGTCGGGCTGCTTGCCCTGCTCGGCGTCATCACGCTGGCGGTGCACGCGGCACTGAACGGCGTCGTCGACGTCGCTCCGCGCTTCGGCCTGCAACTGGCGCTCGACGTCGTGCTGTTCATCATGGCCGTGATGGCAGGGCGCGTGGTGCCGATGTTCACGAACAACGGCGTGCCCGGCACGAATGCCCGCCGCCATCCGTGGGTCGAGCGGATCGCGCTCGGTTCGATCATCGCGCTGTTCCTCGCCGACCACGCACAGGCGATGCCGGTGCTGGCTGCCGTCGTGGCACTGGTGGCGGCGGTTGCGCACGCTGCGCGGCTCGCGCTGTGGCAGCCCTGGCGCACGCTGCGCGCGCCGCTGGTGTGGGTGCTGCACCTCGCGTACGCGTGGATCGTCGTGCACCTGCTTCTGCGGGCGATGTCGGCTGCCGGGTGGGTGCCCGACACGCTCGCGCTGCACGCGCTGACGCTCGGTGCGATCGGCGGCCTCACGATCGGCATGATCACCCGCACCGCGCGAGGGCACACGGCGCGGCCGCTGCAGGCCGATGGCTTCGAGACCACCGCCTACCTGCTGGTGGCGGCGGCGGCGCTCGCGCGCGTCTTCGGCCCGATGTTGATGCCGGGGCCATACGTCGCGTGGGTGCAGCTGTCCGGGCTGCTCTGGTTCGCCGCATTCGGGCTGTACGCTTTCCGGTACTGGCCGGTGCTCACGCGACCACGGCTCGACGGCAAGCCGGGCTGACGGCCTCCGGCGCCGGCCGTTCTTGCGCGCCCGGCCGCGCAAGCCGGTACGATCGGGGCTTTCGGATCCGGTCCCCCGGGAGCGATCATGAAGCGGCCTGCCACGCGCTTGGAACACGACCTCCTCGGCGACCGTGCCGTGCCCGCCGACGCGTACTACGGCGTGCACACGCTGCGCGCGCTCGAGAACTTCCCGATCACCGGCACGCCGATCTCGATCTATCCGGCGCTGATCCGCGCGCTGGCCTGCATCAAGCAGGCCGCGGCGCTTGCCAACAACGAGCTCGGACTGCTCGACGGGGCGCGCGCGCAGGCGATCGCGCGGGCCTGCGAAGAGGTGCGCGACGGCGCGCTGCACGACCAGTTCGTCGTCGACGTGATCCAGGGTGGGGCCGGCACGTCGACCAACATGAACGCCAACGAGGTCCTCTGCAACCGCGCGCTGGAGCTGATGGGGCATGGCCGCGGCGACTACGCGGCGCTGCACCCGATCGAGCACGTCAACATGAGCCAGAGCACCAACGACGTCTATCCGACGGCGCTCAAGCTCGCCACGTGGTTCGGCATCCACGCGCTGGTCGACGCGATGGACACGCTTCGGCTCGCCTTCGGCGACAAGGCCGCGGAGTTCGCCGACGTGCTGAAGATGGGGCGCACGCAGCTGCAGGACGCAGTGCCGATGACGCTGGGCCAGGAGTTCTCGACCTACGCGACGATGCTTGGCGAGGACCAGCAGCGGCTTCGCGAGGCGGCCGACCTGATCCGCGAGATCAACCTCGGCGCGACCGCGATCGGCACCGGCATCACCGCGCACCCGGACTACGCCGCGCTGGTGCGCGGCAAGCTCTCGGCCATCTCCGGGGTCGACCTGATCACCGCGCCGGACCTGATCGAAGCGACGCAGGACTGCGGCGCTTTCGTGCAGATCTCGGGCGTGCTCAAGCGGGTGGCGGTCAAGCTGTCCAAGACCTGCAGCGACCTGCGGCTGCTGTCGTCGGGCCCGCGTGCCGGTCTGAACGAGATCAACCTGCCGGCGATGCAGGCGGGCTCGTCGATCATGCCGGGAAAGGTCAACCCGGTGATCCCGGAAGTCGTCAACCAGATCGCCTACGAGGTGATCGGCAACGACGTCACCGTCACCTACGCGGCCGAGGCCGGCCAGCTGCAGCTGAACGCGTTCGAGCCGATCATCGCGCACAGCCTGTTCAAGAGCATCACGCACTTGCGCCACGGCTGCCTGACGCTTGCGGAACGCTGCGTGCGCGGCATCACCGCCAACCGGGAGCGGCTGCGCGCGATGGTCGAGAACTCGATCGGCATCGTGACCGCGCTGAACCCGTACATCGGCTATGCCAACGCGACCGCCGTCGCGGCGGAGGCGCACGCCACCGGCGGATCGGTCTACCGGATCGTGCTCGAGCGCGGCCTGATGTCGAAGGAGCAACTCGACCGGGTGATGCGCCCCGAGGAGCTCACCCGGCCGCGACCGATCCGGCCGACGGGGGCGTGACGACGCCGCTGCCGGGCGCGGCCGGCGTCACTTCAGCTGCGTGCCTTCGGAATCGAACACCTGCACGGTCACCGGAATGCCGGCGGCGACGCTCTGCGTGACCGTGCAGAACTGTTCGAACTGACCGAGCACGCGATCGAGGTGTTCCAGCGTGCCGGCCGGCACGCCGAGCGTGAGCTTCGCACGGATCGCGAGCACGCGCAGCCGGTTCGCGTCGTTGCGGCCGACCTCGGCGGTGACTTCGGCGCTCAGCGGCTCGGGTGCCTGCTTGAACTTGCGCAGTGCGAACAGCAGCGAACTGGACAGGCAGTTGCCGACCGCCGAAGCCAGCAACTGCATCGGCGAAGGGCCTGCGCCCTGGCCGAGCGGCGGCGGCTCGTCGCCGCGCAGTGCCGGCACGCCGGCGCCGAATTGCAGCTCGAACTGGTAGTCGTGCCGCTGGGCGAGGCGGATCGTGATGCTTTCACTGCTCAAGGAAGGAACCTCCGGAAGGAGAAGGGAAGGGAAAAGGGGATCGGGACTCAGGCATCGTTCGGGCGCGGTGCGCTGCGGTAGGGCTCCTCGAAGGGCAGGAAATCCTTCTCGGCCAGCGCCTCGGCCACCCATTGCGCCACCGCGGCGGTTTCGAAGACCCGGCGCGCGTAGCCGACGCAGGTCGCGTCGAGTGGCACGCCGTAGGTGCGAAAGCGCAGCACGATCGGTGCGAAGAACGCGTCGGCGATGCCGAATCCGCCGAACAGGAAGGGCCCGCCCGAGG
>DAORSF010000064.1:0-7960 GCA_035443405.1 Burkholderiaceae bacterium
CGCGGCCTTGGCGGCACCGTAGGCCGGCGTGCGCGCGCTCGGCCCCAGGCCCGAGATCGACACGATGTGGACGATCGCGCCGCCGCTCTCCTCCATCCACGGCAACGCGGCACGCGACGCGCGCACGCTGGCCATCAGGTCGACGTCCAGGCTCGCGCCCCAGCCCGCTTCGTCGTCGCTGCGGGCGAACGCCGAAGCGCTGTTCACCAGCACGTCGATGCCGCCGAGCGCTTCCGCCGCGTCGTCGACCCAGCCGTTGACCGCGTCGCCGTCGGCCAGGTCGCAAGCACCGGCATGTACGGTCGCACCGAGATTGCGCAGCTCGGCCTCGGTCTGCCGCAGGCGGTCGACGCCGCGCGCGCAGATCGCCACGTCGGCGCCGGCGGCAGCGAAACCGAGCGCGATCGAGCGCCCGATTCCACGACTGCCGCCGGCGACCAGCACCTTGCGGCGGTTGAACGAGACGTGCATGGCAGCCTCCCGACGAACGGAGCGACGCTCCGGGACCCCGACAGGCATTATGCGGGGCATGGACCCTCGCCCGATGCGACTTCCGGGGCGCAAGGCCCGGCGCTCCGTGCTCGCTGCGCTGGCGGCGTCGGCATTCGTCGCCCGCGCTCCCGCGCTGGCGCGCCCGCCGCCGTCCGGAATCATCGGCCGCCAGCGCGGCAAGGTGTCGTGGTACGGCCGCCGCTTCGCGGCACGTCGTACCGCCAGCGGCGAGCCGTTCGATCCGGACGCGCTGACCATGGCCCATCGTGCGCTGCCGTTCGGTGCGCTGGTGCGCGTGACCAACCTGCACAACCGGCGCGCGGTGGTCGTGCGCGTCAACGACCGCGGCCCGCACGTCGGCAACCGCATCGCGGACGTCAGCCTCGGCGCAGCCCGCGTGCTCGGCATGGTGCGCAGCGGCGTGGTCGAGGCGCGGCTGGAACTGCTCGCCACCCCGACTCCTGCAAGGCCATGACGACTCCGACCCGCGTGCTGATCCTCGGCGCCGCAGGGCGCGACTTCCACAACTTCAACCAGATCTTCCGCGACGATCCGGCGATCGAGGTAGTGGCGTTCACCGCGACGCAGATCCCGGGGATCGCCGGGCGTCGCTATCCGACCGCGCTGGCCGGGCCACGCTATCCGGCAGGCATCCCGATCGAGGACGAGGCTCGGCTCGAGGCGCTGTGCGCCGAGCGGCAGGTCGATCGCGTGGTGTTCGCCTACAGCGACGTCACGCACGCGCACGTGATGCACTGCGCCTCGCGCGCGCTCGCCGTCGGCTGCGACGTGAGCCTGCTCGGTCCGGCCTCGACGATGCTGTCGTCGCGCCGGCCGGTGATCGCGATCTCGGCAGTGCGCACCGGTTGCGGCAAGTCGCAGATCGCGCGCTGGCTGTCGGCCTGGCTGCGCGAGCGCGGCTGGCGGGTGGCGGTGATCAGGCATCCGATGCCCTACGGGGACCTCGTCGCCGCGCGCGTGCAGCGCTTCGCCGCGCCCGCCGACCTCGATGCCGCGGGCTGCACGACCGAGGAGCGCGAGGAGTACGAACCCCACCTTGCCGCGGGCAACGTCGTTTTTGCCGGCGTCGACTATGCCGCCGTGCTCGGCCAGGCCGAGGCCGAGGCCGACCTGATCGTGTGGGACGGCGGCAACAACGACTTCCCGTTCGTGCGTCCCGACCTGCACCTGGTGCTCGCCGATGCGCTGCGGCCCGACCAGGTCGACACGCATCACCCGGGCGAAACCGTGGCCCGCATGGCCGACGTCCTCGTCGTCAACAAGGTCGACTCCGCCGCTGCGGACGCGGTCGAGGCGCTCGAGCGCAGGCTGCGCTCGGTCAACGCCGGGGCGCCTATCGTGCGCGCGGCGTCGCCGGTGCGGCTCGACGACGCCGCCGCGGTGCGCGGACGCCGCGTGCTGGTGGTCGAAGACGGCCCGACGATAACGCACGGCGGCATGGCGACCGGCGCCGGACACGTCGCCGCGCTGGCCGCGGGTGCCGCCGAAATCGTCGATCCGCGGCCTCATGCCGACGGCGTGCTGAGAGCGGTCTACGACGCCTACCCGCACATCGGGCCCGTGCTGCCGGCGCTGGGCTACGACCCGCAGCAGCGCGCAGCGCTGGCGCGCTGCATCGCCGCCAGCGGCGCCGAGGTCGTCGTCGCCGGCACTCCCGTCGACCTGGCGGCCTTGCTGGGAACGACCGTGCCGGTCGTGCGCGCGCGCTATGCGTTCGAGCAGCGTGGCGGCGCCCGCCTGGACGACGCCGTGGGCAGGTTCCTGGAGACGGTCAGCGCGGCCCCATCTCGAAGCTGAGCACGCGGGTGCCCCCGCGCAGGTGGCCGACCGGTGCCTCGATGCGCTGCTCGACGTCGAGGAACACGCCGAGCGCGACGAGGTACACCACCTTCGCCGTGACCCGTACCGGTATGCCGTGGTAGCGGCCGCGGCCGCTGCAGTCGATGGCCCTCGCGCTGCCGGGGATCGCCGCATGGACGCTCGAGGCCGGCACGAGTGCGCCGACGGTGCACGACTGCGCCAGCGACGAGCCGTCCTCGTGGTAGTCGAGCTGGAAACGCGCGCCCTGCTCGAGCGGCAGCGCCAGGCCGTCGACGACGACATCCAGCCCGGTGTCGTCGGCGCGCACGACGGTCAGGCCGCGAACGCTCACCCCTGCCCGGGCGGGACGAAGCTTCGGCGCCAGGTGCTCGCGCAGCATCGGACTCAGACCGGCCGGCGCACCGGGTGGCGTGCCTGCAAAGCGCTCACGCGTTCGTCGTGGCGAACGTGCAGGTCGCTTCGCTTCCAGTGTCCATGCGAACGCCGCCACCGGCTCGCCTCGGCCGATCAGTCCGGCCTTCGCCAGAGCCTCGACCAGCGCGCCCGGCAGCGCATCGACCTTCCCCTCGGGCCACGGGAACGGGGGCGGGGGCGGGGCCTGGGTCGCCGCAGGCGCCGACGCGACAGGCGCTGCGAACGCGAGCCACGCGATTGCGAATCGCGCGATCGACCAGCCTGGCCTCACGTCGGCGCCGGGTTCAGCGCGCGGGGCCCGACGGCGGCCCGCCGCCGGGAACGCGCAGCTGCGACTCGAGTCGCGCGACCCGGTCTTCGAGCCCGTCGATCCCGGCGCGCAGCGCCGCCAGCCTGCCGCCGGCGATCAGCTGGCCGCCGTCTCCGGCGAGGTATCCGATCGCCGAGCTCTCGAGGCGCGAACGCACGTCGAGCGCCGTGGTTCGCCCCGATTCCACCGCGCCGCCGATGCGGCGCGCGAGCGCATCGCCGGCGATCCGGCTGAGGTCTTCCTCGACGTCCCAGCGCAGGTGCCGGGCGATCTCGCCGAGCGCTCCCGCCAGCATCACTTCACCGTCGATCCGCAAATGCGGCGATAACGCCCCCGGGCCGTCGCGAAGCAGCGCGAATGCGGCATCGACGGATGGCCGAAGCAGCATGTTGACTGCGACTTCCGGCTCCCCATCGCTCGGCCACGGGACGAGTTCGAGCAGCCCCCCGTCGACGATCCGCGCCAGCAGTTGCGGCGGCGGAAGACCGGCCAGGGCCGGGGCATCGACGCCGATGCGAACGACACGGCCGACGAACATGGCCAGCTTCGCGCGCGCCCAGTCGTTCTGCCCGAGCAGGTGAACGAGGGCCGACACCAGCGCCGCGGCGCCGCCGTCGACCAGCCGGCGCGCGACGGTCACGCGTGTCGTTGCGTCAGCCGAGCTGCTGGATGCCCGCGAGCACCCAGCCCCCGCCAGCGACCGGCTTGACGAGGTTCCACACTTCGTCGAACGGCTTGGCCTCGCGGCTGGCTTCCTCGCGGATCATGCCGGTGAAGCGCACGCTCGCGATGTGCTCGACGGAACTCGTCTCGATACCCAGCAATTCCGCGTCGAGCGTCACGACGTCGGTCCGGTTGAGCGCGCCCTTGCGCTCGTCGATCTCGAGCTTCAGTTCCGCGTACATCTCGGGAGTCGTGAACTCGCGCAGGTCGTCGAGGTCGGCAGCGTCGAAGACCGCCTGCAGCCGAACGAACTGCACCTTCGCGGTGCGCACGAACGCCTCCACGTCGAGTTCGGCCGGAACGCCCCAGCTGCCGCCGCTCGCCGCGGCCGGTCCCACCGACGGCACGGGCGCCCGCGCATCGACCGCCGCCTGGGGCAGCGGCGAATAGCGCACCGTGGCTTCCTGCCCAAGGTTGGCCGGCGAGTAGCCGCCCTGGTACGCGGGCTGCGGACCGCCCGGGGTGCGCCGGCTGGCCAGCATGCGGAAGACCACCACTGCGGCGAACACCAGCAGCGCGATCAGCATGAAGGACGCGAGTTCCTCGCCGAAGCCGAGATAGCTCGCAAGCGCCGCCAGGCCAAGACCCGCTGCCAGGCCCGCGATCGGCCCCAGCCAGCGGTTTCCGCCGGTTGCCGCGGGGGCCGCGGCGGGCCGTGCCGGCGCCTGCGGTGCGGCCGCCGGTTGCTGCGGTGCCGCGCTGCGTTGCGTGACGTTGCCGGACTGCTGCCCGATCGACTTGCCGCCGCCGAGGCGGCGCGCGTCGGCCTCCGGAATCGAAAACGCCAGCGCCGCCATGACCGCGACGAACACGGACAGGATCCGGGACAGACTCAGTTTCATGCGCACTCCACGGTGAAAGCGTTACAACGATTCGATCATGGGGCCGGAACCCCGGAAACCAATCCCGGCGGAGCCGGGCCGACGCTACAGCCTGAACCCCTCGTGCAGCGCGACCACGCCGCCAGTGAGGTTGAAGTAGCGCACCCGCGCGAACCCCGCCTCTTCCATCATCGACTTCAGCGTGTCCTGGTCCGGATGCATCCGTATCGATTCGGCCAGGTATCGATAGCTGGCCCCGTCGCCGGCGACCTGCCGTCCGAGCCACGGTAACACGGTGAACGAGTAGAGGTCGTACAACGGCGCCAGTGCCTTACGGACCCGCGAGAACTCGAGCACCAGCAGCCGGCCCCCCGGCGCCAGCACGCGGCGCATCTCGGCGAGCGCGCGCTCCTTGTGCGTCATGTTGCGCAGGCCGAAGGCGACGGTCACGCGGTCGAAATAGCCGTCGGGGAACGGCAGCGCCTCGGCGTCGCACTGCACCGCCGGCTGCAGGCACGCGTCGTCGACCAGTCGGTCGCGGCCGACCGTCAGCATCGACGCGTTGATGTCGGTGAGCCACACCTGCCCCTGCGGGCCGACGCGCCGCGCGAACGCACGCGCCAGG
This sequence comes from Burkholderiaceae bacterium, assembly GCA_035443405.1. Lineage (GTDB taxonomy): Bacteria > Pseudomonadota > Gammaproteobacteria > Burkholderiales > Burkholderiaceae_E > Zeimonas. The sequence continues at coordinate 5,228 of DAORSF010000064.1, forward strand.
TCCCCGGTGCCGCCGGCAACGTCGAGGACGCGCATGCCGGGACGCACGGCCGCCTGGCCAATCGTGAACGCCTTCCAGGCGCGATGCAGCCCGGCCGACATCAGGTCGTTCATCAGGTCGTAGCGCGCCGCGACCGAGTGGAACACGCCCGCCACGCGCGCTGCCTTCGACGCCTCGTCGACGTTCTCGTAACCGAAGTGGGTGGTGCGGGAATCGCTCATCGGCGCGCCGGACCGCTCAGCCCTTCGAGCGCTTCGCGGCGGTCGCCTGCAACGGTGCGACCGCATGGCGGCTGGCGCCGGCAGCCTCGAGGCGCTCCAGGTACTGCTGCCACAGCTGCTCCTGGTTGTCGCCCAGCCAGTACAGGTACTCCCACGAATAGATGCCGGTGGCGTGGCCGTCGGTGAAAGTGGGCTGGATCGCGTAGTGACCGACCGACTCGACCGACTCGATGCCGACCTCGGCCTTGCCGGTCTGCAGCGTCTCCTGGCCGGGTCCGTGTCCGCGCACTTCGGCCGACGGCGAAAAGACGCGCAGCATCTCGAACGGCAGGCGGAAGATCTTGCCGTCGGAGAACTCGATCTCGAGCACGCGCGAGTTCTGGTGAACCACGACGCGCGTCGGCGTCGCGGCAATCGATTCGGGGCCAGCCATGGGTGAGTCGCCGCCTGGTCTGCATCGGGCGAAACGCCCGACTTCAGGCCCGATGTTAGCCCAATTTGCCGGCCTGTCCCCGGCCCGCGCGCGGACTTTCGACCTGCAGCGACAGCCGCTCGTAGCCAGGGCCGCGCTCGATCAGCGACGCGAACCGGATCTGCACGTCGCGTTCCGGCTCGCGCAGCACCGCGCGCGCACCGGCGTGTGCCCGCCCCGGAGCAAGCACGAGGCTCGGCAGGTCGCCGGCCGACGCGTCGCCGGGCAGCAGCCACGCGTCGATGAAGGACAGCGCGTCGCCGATCTTCACGCCCGCCGGCACCGGTGTGCCGGGCCAGCAGCGCACCGTCAGGCGCTGTCCGCGCAAGCGCAGGTAATCCGCTTCCGGGAGCTGCTCGATCGCCTCGATCGTCGCGAGTGACAGACTCCCCTGTGACGCGATCGCCAGCAGCGCGCCGAGTGCGGCGCGCGGCGCCGAACCGTGACGCTCGAAGACGAAGCGCCCGCTGGCGAGACGGTCGACGCGATCGACCGTCTCGCCCTCGGCCATCACCAGCACCGCGGGTTCCCGGTGATCGAATTCCCCGCCCAGTGCAAGCCGGATGATCGTGTTCTGTTCCCACCGGCCATATTCGTAGCGCGCGTCGGACGCGCCCTCCGCGGTGCGGGAATCGGCTCTCGGCTGCATGTCCGTGGAGTGGACCCGCGGCAGCCCGAAGCGAACCCGCGCGCCGGACGAGGCGGCCGGCCCGGCCGCAGCGCGAGGTGCGACCGAGCCGCCGGCGACGGCAGTCGGCGACGTGTCCGTCCAGCGACGCTCGAGGTCGTCGAGCAGCGCGATCGTCGCGCGTTCGGTCAGCGGCAAGGCCTTCCGCGCCGCCGGATCGCCCTCGGCGGCCGACAGCCACTGCTGCTTGCGGCGCGCGAGGCTGTCGGGCATCCGATGCGCGTCGAGCCGCACCGCATGTTCGGGCGTCAGCACCAGCGTCGGGCCGTGCGGATTCGCCTCCGGCACCCCGTGGTCGATGCGGAACCCGACCTTCACCGACAGACGGCTCGCCAGCCGGTCGGCGAAGCCCGCCCCGGCGGGCGCGCGCGACGGCAGTCCGGCGACCTGCAGCAGCAGCGGATAGACGAACAAGGCTCGTGCGGTCACCGGCTTGACCAGCGGCACGTCGTCGAGCAGCGTCTCGTCGAGGAACGTCGTGCGACGCATGTGCCGCGCGAGCACGCACAGCGCGTCCCAGTCGGCGGCCAGCGGCACGCTTCGGTGCCTCAGCAGCAGCGACACGATGCGCGCCTGCGCGTCCAGCGCCCGCGCCAGCGGCATGGCGACGCGCAGCGCGTTGGTCGCGCCCGGGATGATCGAGCGCGTCTCGACGCCGTCCCTGCCCAGCATCAGCGAGTAGGCGCGCTTGAACAGGTCGCGGCTGCCGCGCAGGCTCGCCAGCGCATTGCCGACTCGCTGCCATTCGGCACCGGAATACGGCACGGCGCACGCGGCCAACGGCGCCAGCCAGCGGTCGATTGCGCGCAACTGCTCGATGCGCACCTGCTCGAGGATCTCGAACAGCGGGTCGGCCTCGATGCGCGAGCGAGCGAGCCGCGACAGCAGCGCGCCGATCGCCACCAGCCGCTCGGCGGCCTCGCCGGGCAGCGCATCGAGCCACGCCCTGCACGAGGCCGCGTCGCGCACCCGTGCAAGACCAGAATCGGAACCTACGCTCATGGCAGCCTTCGTGATCGCTACAGGCGCCAGTGTGCGCCGACACAAGTTCGGCGAAGCGGCACTGCTGCACGCCACGGACGGGCACGGGACGAACGGCCGCCGGCGGCCGACCGCCGGTCGGCGCCCCGGCGGCCGTCGATCAGCGCAGCCGGGCCGTCAGCGCGTCGACATACGCGTCGACGAGGCCGCCGACCCGCGCGCAGCGCGCCGCCGCCGCGGCATCGCGGCCCTCGGCCGCGCGCCCCCAGACCGGTTCCGGAAAGTGCCGGTCGTCGCGCCAGCGCGGAACGACGTGCCAGTGCAGGTGCGCGACGAGGTTGCCGAAGCTCGCCAGGTTGACCTTGTCCGGC
>DAORSF010000065.1:0-7944 GCA_035443405.1 Burkholderiaceae bacterium
TCGTCGCAACGCCCGGCAGGCTGCTCGATCACGCCGGCCAGCGCACCGTCGACCTTTCGAACGTCGAGGTGCTGGTGCTCGACGAAGCCGATCGCATGCTGGACATGGGCTTCATCCACGACATCCGTCGCGTGCTGAAGCTGCTGCCGTCGCAGCGCCAGAACCTGCTGTTCTCGGCGACGTTCTCCGACGAGATCAAGGCGCTCGCCGATGGCCTGCTGAACAAGCCGGCGATGATCGAGGTGGCGCGCCGCAACGCCACTGCCGAAGGCGTGGCGCAGCGCGCGCTGCCGGTGGACAAGGCGCGCAAGCGCGAGCTGCTGTCGCACCTGGTGCGCGAGAACAACTGGTTCCAGGTGCTGGTGTTCACGCGCACCAAGCACGGCGCCAACCGGCTCGCCGAGCAATTGTCGAAGGACGGCATTCCGTCGCTGGCCATCCACGGCAACAAGAGCCAGAACGCGCGCACGCGTGCGCTGGCCGAGTTCAAGTCGGGCAGCCTGCAGGTGCTGGTGGCGACCGACATCGCCGCGCGCGGCCTCGACATCGTCGAACTTCCGCACGTGGTGAACTACGACCTGCCGAACGTGCCGGAGGACTACGTTCACCGCATCGGCCGGACGGGCCGCGCCGGTGCCGAAGGCGAGGCCGTGTCGCTGGTGTCGCCCGACGAGAACGGGTTCCTGCGCGACATCGAGCGCCTGATCAAGCACCAGATTCCGCGCCAGACGATTGCCGGCTTCGAGCTCGACCCGAACGCGCGCAACGAACCCGAAGTCGACGACCGGCCGCCGCGGCAGCAGCGCCGGCCCATGCGCGGCGACGCGTCGCGCGGCGCAGGCTCGCGGCCGGGCGCGCCGCGAGGCGCGGGCAGCTCGCGCAGCCAGGCGGGGCAGGGGGCGCAGGGCTCGCAGCCGGCGCGCGCGCCTGCGCCGGCCCGGCAGTCGGCTCCGCAGTTCGCGCCTGCGGCGCCGGCGAGGCCGAGCGGCGTCGGCGGTTTCAGGGGGCGGTCGAGCCGATCAGGTCGATGAGCGCGGCGCCATAGGCGTCGAGCTTCTTTTCGCCGACGCCGCCGACGTTCGCGAGCTCCTGCAGCGATGCTGGCCGTTGCTGCGCGATGGCGCGCAGCACCGAGTCGTGGAAGATCACGTAGGGCGGGACGCCGCGTTCGGCCGCGGTCGCGCGGCGCCATCCGCGCAGGCGCTCGAACAGCGCCTCGGTCGAGGCGTCGGCCGCCGGCGGCCCGCGGCCGGCCGCACCCCTCTCTGCCGCCGTCTGCGCCGTCTGCCCGACCGCGCGCCGGGCACCGCGGCCAGGGCGGCGGCCCGCGTCGGCCTTCGGCCGGCGCATGCGCAGCGAGCCTTCGCCGCGTAGCAGCGCGCGGCTCGCGTCGGTCAGCACCAGCACCTGGTGGCGCGCATGGTCGACCGACACCAGGCCCAGCGCGATCAGTTGCCGCAGCACGGCGCGCCACTCGGTCTCCGTGAGGTCGGCGCCGATGCCGAAGGTGCTCAGCGTGTCGTGGCCGAAGCGGTGTACGCGCTCGCTGGCCTGGCCGCGCAGCACCGCGATGACGTGCTGCGCGCCGAAGCCGAATCCGCTCGCCTGTCGCACCCGGTAGATGCACGACAGCAGCTTGCGAGCCGCTTCGGTGGCGTCCCACGGCTGCGGGGGATCGAGACAGTTGTCGCAGTTTCCGCAGGGGCCGCTGGCCTCGCCGAAATACGCGAGCAGGCGCACGCGCCGGCAGTCGATGGTTTCGGCCAGTCCGAGCATCGCGTCGAGCTTGGCGGTCGAGACGCGCTTGTAGGCCTCGTCGGCCTCCGATTGATCGATCAGGCGACGCTGCTGGACGACGTCGGCGAGGCCATAGGCCATCCACGCTTCGGCCGGCTCGCCGTCGCGGCCCGCGCGCCCGGTCTCCTGGTAGTAGCCCTCGACGCTCTTCGGCATGTCGAGGTGCGCGACGAAGCGGACGTCGGGCTTGTCGATGCCCATGCCGAACGCGATCGTCGCGACCATCACCAGGCCGTCTTCGCGCAGGAAGCGCGCCTGGTTTGCGCTGCGGGTGGCGTTGTCCAGTCCGGCGTGATACGGCAGCGCCGCGACGCCGTGTGTCGACAGCCACTGCGCGATGTCGTCGACCTTCGCGCGCGAGGCGCAATAGACGATGCCGGCTTCGCCGGCGTGCGCCCCGGCCACGAAGTCGAGCAGCTGCCGCTTCGGATCGGTCTTCTCGACGATTCGATAGCGGATGTTGGGCCGGTCGAAGCTCGAGACGAACTGGCGTGCCGACTGCAGCGCGAGCCGCTCGACGATCTCTCGGCGCGTCAGTGCGTCGGCCGTCGCGGTGAGCGCGACGCGCGGCACCTGGGGCCAGCGCTCGTGCAGCACGGCAAGCTGCAGGTACTCGGGGCGAAAATCGTGGCCCCACTGCGAGACGCAGTGCGCCTCGTCGATCGCGAACAGCGCGACCCTGGCCTGGTCGAGCAGTTCGAGGCATCGCGGCGTCAACAGGCGCTCCGGCGCCACGTACAGCAGGTCGATGTCGCCGGCCACGACCGCGCGCTCGACCGCCGCGGCTTCGCGCGCGCCGAGCGAAGAGTTCAGGAACGCGGCGCGCACCCCGGACTCGCGCAGCGAGTCGACCTGGTCCTGCATCAGAGCGATCAGCGGCGACACCACCACGCCGACGCCGTCGCGCAGCAACGCCGGGATCTGGTAGCAGACCGACTTGCCGCCGCCGGTCGGCATCAGGACCAGAGCGTCCCCGCCGCGGGCGACGTGCGCCACGATCGCCGCCTGCGGGCCGCGGAACGCCGCGTAGCCGAACACGCGGTTCAGGGTGGCCAGCGCATCGCGATCGATCGAAGCGGTGTCGTCAGGGGTCATCAGGCGGCCGAGGGCGCGAGCCGCAAACCGCGCACTCGGGGTCGCGCGGCACCTTCACGTCGTGCCAGTGCATCGTCCGGGCGTCGAGCATCAGCAGCCGTCCCACTGCGGGCGTGCCGAAGGCACCGACCAGCTTCAGCGCCTCGGCCGCTTGTATCGTGCCGACGATGCCGGTCAGCGGCGCGAACACCCCCATGGTCGCGCAGCGCACTTCCTCGACGTCCTGCCCCTCGGGAAACAGGCAGTGGTAGCAGGGCGAGTCGTTGCGACGCGGGTCGAATACCGCGATCTGGCCGTCGAAGCGGATCGCGGCCCCGGACACCAGAGGCTTGCCCAGTTCGACGCAGGCGCGGTTGACGGCCTGCCGGGTCGCGAAGTTGTCGCAGCAGTCGAGGACCACGTCCGCGCGGCCCACCGCTTCGCGCAGCACGGCGCCGTCCAGTCGGCGCACGATCGCCTCGACTTCGATCCCCGGGTTGATCTCGAGCATCGAGCGCCGCCCCGACTCCGCCTTGGGCTGGCCGACGCGGTCCTGTCGGTGGAGGATCTGGCGTTGCAGGTTGGTGAGGTCGACGGCGTCGTGGTCGGCCAGCAGGATCCGTCCCATGCCTGCCGCTGCGAGGTACAGCCCCGCCGGAGAGCCGAGGCCGCCGGCGCCGACGACGAGTGCCGTGGCGTCCAGCAGCCGCTGCTGCGCGTCCACGCCCATCTCGTCGAGCAGGATGTGGCGGCTGTAGCGCAGCAGCTGTTCGTCGTTCATGCCGCGGCGGGCCGGTTGGCGCGATGCGTCGGGGCGGTTCCGATCCGGTCCCGTCGGCCGCCGCACGGCAGACGGGAAGCGGACCGGGTCACTTGGCGTCGGAGGTCTTGCCTTCGGGCGCGCCGGGCAGCGTCTCGTCCTTCGCCTTGGCGATGATGACCGGCTGGCCCTTCAGGAAGTTCATCGCCTGCTTGAGCTGGTAGTCGTCGGCCGATCCGAACTCGATCGGCTTGCGGTCCTTCGGCTGCTGCGACGCGTCGGTGGGCTTGGGCGTGTTCGGGCGGCCTTCCTGGTCCTTGTCGTTCGACAGGTGCCGGGTCAGGTCGACTTCGCGCAGCCGGAACGTGCTGAGGTCGCCCTCCGGGGTCTCTTCGACCACGTAGTCGGGCGTGATGCCCTTGGCCTGGATCGAGCGCCCGTTCGGGGTGTAGTACCGCGCCGTCGTCAGCTTGATCGCGGTCGTGTTCGACAGCGGCAGGATCGACTGCACCGACCCCTTGCCGAAGGTCTGCGTGCCGAGCACCACCGCGCGCTTGTGGTCCTGCAGCGCGCCGGCGACGATCTCCGAGGCCGAAGCCGAGCCGGCGTTGACCAGCACCACCATCGGTACCGTCTTCGCCGCAGCCGGCAGGCGCCGCAGCACGTCTTCGCGCGTGCCGCGCAGGTAATCCTCGGGGCTGGCGATGTACTTGCGGCGCGCGTCCTCGGTGCGGCCGTCGGTGGTCACGACCGTCGTCTTCGCCGGCAGGAACGCCGCCGACACCCCGACCGCGCCGTGCAGCAGGCCGCCGGGGTCGTTGCGCAGGTCGAGCACCAGGCTGTTCAGCGCATTCTGCTTTGCCAGGCCTTCGAGGTGCTTGACGAGGTTCTCGACGGTGTGCTCCTGGAACTGCGTGATGCGCACGTAGCCGATCCCGGGTTCGAGCACCTTGGACCTGACCGACTGGACCCTGATCACGTCGCGGATGATCTGCAGCACGATCGGCTGCGTCTCGCCCTTGCGCGAGATCGTCAGCGTGATCGGCGTCCTGGGCTTGCCGCGCATCATCTTGACGGCGTCGTTGAGCGACATGCCCTTGGTCGGCTTGTCGTCGATGCGGATGATCAGGTCCCCGGACCGGACGCCGGCGCGCGCGGCGGGCGTGTCCTCGATCGGCGCGACGACCTTCACGAAGCCGTCTTCGGTGCCGACCTCGATGCCGAGCCCGCCGAACTCCCCCTGCGTGCCGACCTGCAACTCCCTGAACGCCTCGGCGTCGAGGTAAGCGGAGTGCGGGTCGAGTCCGGACAGCATGCCGTCGATCGCGCCGTCGATCAGCTTGCGGTCTTCGACGGGCTCGACGTAGTTGGACTTGATCGCGCCGAAGACGTCGCTGAACTGGCGCAACTCGTCCAGCGGCAAGGTCGTGCGCTGCTCGCGCTGCGCGACTGCCGTCAGGCCGAGGCTGATGAGCACGCCGGCGATAGCGCCGGACGACAACAGACCAAGGGTTTTGAGCTTGCCCTTCATTGACGATCCCGTGGGCAGAGCGGCAGGCGATCGGCGTCGCGCCATGCACCGTCTGCCGAGCGACCCAGTATAAACCGCGGTCGATTCGACGGTGGCAAGTCTCCCCCCCGGCCGGCGGGAATCGCCGACCGCCGGGGCCGCCGGCGGCCCCGCGACGCCGCGGCCGGCCGGCTCGGGCGCACCCGATGTCAGCCGGCCGGTCGCGCCTTGCCCTGCGCGGCGACCGCCGCCATTGCGGCCTCGATCTCGGCCTGGTCGCCCAGGTAATAGTGCCGGATGGGCCGCAGCGAGTCGTCGAGCTCGTAGACCAGCGGCCGGCCGGTCGGGATGTTCAGGTGCACGATCTCGTCGTCGCCGACGCCGTCGAGGTGCTTGATCAGCGCACGCAGCGAATTGCCGTGCGCTGCGACGATCACGCGCTTTCCAACCGTGATCGCGGCCGCGATCGTCTCGTTCCAGCACGGCACGACGCGCGAGACCGTGTCCCTCAGGCACTCGGTGCGCGGGATCTCGCTGGCCCGCAGCCCGGCGTAGCGGGGGTCGTTCTCGGCGCCGCGCGGGTCGCCCGCCGGCAGCGGATCGGGGGCGATCGCGTACGCGCGGCGCCAGACCAGCACCTGCTGGTCACCGAAGCGGGCGGCGGTCTCGGCCTTGTTCAGCCCCTGCAGCGCTCCGTAGTGGCGCTCGTTGAGCCGCCAGTCGTGGACCACCGGGATCCACATCCGGTCCATCTCGTCGAGCACGCTCCAGAGCGTGCGGATCGCGCGCTTGAGCACCGACGTGAACGCGAGGTCGAAATCGAAGCCCTCGGCCTTCAGCAGCCGGCCGGCGCTCGACGCCTCGGCGCGCCCGGTTTCGGTGAGGTCGACGTCGGTCCAGCCAGTGAAGCGGTTCTCGAGGTTCCACTGGCTTTCCCCGTGGCGAAGCAGCACGAGCTTGTGGGGCATGTCTGGCGGTCGGCGATGTCGGTGGAGACGCTATTCTATAATTCCCCGTTTCCGCAACCGATCGACCATCCGTGGACTTCATCACCGAGAACATCGTCCTGATCGCGATCGCCTTCGTCTCCGGCGCGATGCTCGTCTGGCCGATGGTGATGCGCGGCGCTTCCGGGCCGTCGCTCGATACGCTCGGCGCGACCCGCCTGATCAACGACACCGGCGCGCTCGTACTCGACGTCCGCTCGCCGGCGGACTATTCCAGCGGGCACCTGCCGAACGCGCGCAACATCCCGATGGCCGAGCTCGAGAAGCGGATCGGCGAACTGCCGGCGGACAAGCCGGTGCTGTTGTGCTGCGCGAGCGGCGTCTCGTCGAGCCGCGCCGCCGGCGTCCTGCGCAAGGCCGGCCGCAAGGACGTGTTCAACCTCGGCGGCGGGCTTCAATCGTGGCGCCAGGCCGGGCTGCCGGTCGTCAAGTAAGGTCGGGAGAGGGAAACTGATGACGGCACGGGTGCTGATGTATTGCACGGCGGTATGCCCCTACTGCGTTCGCGCCGAGCAGCTGCTCCAGGCCCGCGGCGTGCGCGAGATCGAGAAGGTGCGCATCGACCTCGATCCGGCGCAACGCGAACGGATGATGAGCCGCACGGGCCGGCGCACGGTTCCGCAGATCTTCATCGGCGAGCGGCACGTCGGGGGCTACGACGACCTCGCCGAGCTCGACCACGAAGGCGGCCTGGTCCCGCTGCTGCAGGGCTAGGCCCCACACAGGCATTCGACCGGCGGATTGCCGGCACCTATCGAGGAACGCCCATGAGCGACCAGGCGCAAGCCCCAGTCTTTGCAATCCAGCGCGTCTACCTGAAAGACCTGTCCCTGGAGATCCCGAACGCGCCGCGCATCTTCCTGGAGACGCAGCAGCCGTCGGTCGAGATCCAGATGGACGTCGGCAGCGAGCAGCTGGTCGAGGGCGTCTACGAGTCGACCGTGACCGTGACCGTCACGACGAAGGTCGGCGACAAGACGGCCTTCCTGGTCGAGGCGAAGCAGGGAGGCATCTTCGAGATGCGCAACATCCCGGCCGAGCAGATGGAACTGCTGCTGAACGTGATCTGCCCGAACATCGTCTACCCGTACCTGCGCTCGAACGTCGCCGACACGGTGCAGCGCACCGGCTTTCCGCCGATCCACCTGGCCGAGATCAACTTCGAGGCGCTCTACCAGCAGCGGCTCGCGCAAAAGCAGGCCGAGCCGCAGCCGGCCGAGCCGCAGGGATCGGGCATCATCCTGCCGGGCAGCACGCACTGACGCGCGGCGGCACCGCCGCGGATTCGCCTGCGACCCATCGTCGACAGCGGGAGCCTGCCATGATCGACCGATTCCGACTCGCCGCTGCTGCGGCGACGCTGTACCTGGCGGCCGCGGGGCTGCCGGCTCACGCGCAGGACGCGCAGTTCCGCGAGGTGAGCGCTGCGGCGGCGGTGCTCTACGACGGCCCGTCCGAGCGCGCGCGCAAGCTCTTCATCGTGGTCCGGGGCACGCCGCTCGAAGTCCTGTCGACGCTCAACCAGTGGGTCAAGGTTCGAGACCAGAGCGGCGACGTGCTGTGGATGCAGCGCGGCGATCTCGGCGAGGCGCGACACGTCGTCGCCAGGGCGCTGGCGGCCGTGCGCCGCGCGCCGCAGCCCAATGGCGAACTCGTCGTGCAGGTCGAGCGCGGCGTGCTGCTGGAAGTGGTCGATGCGAGCGCGCCGGCCGGCTGGCTGCGCGTGCGTCATCGCGACGGCGCCAGCGGTTTCGTCAGTGCGGCCGAGGTCTGGGGCCGCTGACCGCGGGCCCGCC
>DAORSF010000066.1:0-7911 GCA_035443405.1 Burkholderiaceae bacterium
CGCGACCCAGGCGATCGCGACCGCGATCGGCAGGGCAACCGGCGCGGACAAGGCGAGCGCCGGGGCGGCGGCGCTGGCGCCGGCACCAATCGCCGGCCAGACGGCCGAAGCATCGCCCGCGCCGGGTAGCGGGACCGGCAGGAAGGCGGGAGCCGCGCGGAAGACGAAGCCGGTCGCCGGCGCGGCCGCGGCACCGGACTTCGCAGATCCGGGCCTGAGCCCCGGGGCATGGTGGAACCTGTTGCAGACCCAGTTCAATCAGGTCGCCGCCGCAGCGTTGTCCGGGGTCGGCCTGCCGCAGGCGCGCGATGCCGCCACGGGAACACGACACGGCGCGGACGCGCCGACGCGCGCCAAGGCCCGGGGCGTGCGACGCACTGCGGGAGCAGCCCAGGCGGACCCGAAGCAGGCCGGATCGGCGCGCGCAGCAAAAGGCCGCGGCGGCGCTCGCAAGGCCTGACAGCGGGCGACCGATCGACCGACCGGCGGGCATTTCCGATGCGAGCGTTCCGACACGGCCGGTCCGCGCACCCGAACTGGCGCACGGCCACCGAACTCCTGATCGCGCAACTCGACGACGGACGCGCCACGCCGCAGGCGGCGCTCGGGCTGCTCTACGTCACCGAGCGATTCGCCGAGCGCATCGCCGACGTCGCGACCTTGCTGCGCGAGCGCTTCCCCGCCGTGCAGTGGATCGGGGCCAGCGCGCACGGCGTGTGCGCTTCGGGCGCCGAGTTCTCGGACGACGCGGCGATGACGGCGATGATCTGCGACCTGCCGGCCGGGAGCTGGCGCGTCGTTCGCGACCAGTCCGGTTGGCCGCCGGCCGACCCTCGCGGCGCCGGCGAAGGGCGCGCAACGCCAGCGGCGTTCACCGCGCTGGTTCACGTCGAGCCTGCCGTCTCGGAACTCTCCGAGTCGATCGCGGATCTGGCGGGTCGCACGGACACCGGCTTCCTGTTCGGCGGCCTGGTCGGCGGCAGCCAGCCGAACAGCGCGCAACTGGCCGACGGCGTCGTGCGCGGCGGGATCTCGGGGGCGACCTTCGACGAACGGGTCCGGCTGCTGTCGCGGGTCACGCAGGGCTGCGCACCACTGGCGCGCGAGCACGTGATCTCCGAATGTTCGTCGCACTACATCCAGCGCCTCGACGGCCACCCGGCACTCGACGTGCTGCTCGAGGATCTCGGCGTCGCCGCCGAGGCGCGCGCGTCTCGCGACGGTGACGAGATCCTGCGCGCACTCCCGGCGGAGCGGTTGTCGAACGGTCTCATGGTGGGTCTAGCGCCGGCCGCCCGTGACCGCGGCATCGGCTTCGGCGACTACACGGTCCGCAACGTGCTCGGCATCGACCCTCAGAACCGGCTGCTGGCGATCGCTGCGACGCCGCAGGCGGGCGACCGGGCGGTGTTCTGCACGCGCGACCAGCGTGCCGCGCGCGCCGACCTGGTCCGCATCTGCACCGAGCTGCGCGAAGAACTCGAGTCGCAGACGCTGAGGGTGCTGGGCGCGCACTACGTGTCTTGCGTGGCTCGCGGCGAACACCTGTTCGGTGCGCCGGGCGCCGAAATGGGACTGATCGCGCACAACCTCGGCGAGGTCCCGCTGGTCGGGTTCTTCGCCAACGGCGAGATCGCCCGCGACCGCGTCTACGGCTACACCGGCGTGCTCACGCTGTTCGTGTCGCCCCGTGACGACGTGGCCCGCTGATCGCGCCATTGCGACAACGCGCTACCGATCAGGGCGAGGTCGCCGACCACGCGCACGCCGGCCGGTGGCCGGCGCTTGAGTGCGGCGCAGCCGCCGCCGACCCAGATCTCGACCGCGGCGGGCAGGCGCTTGCGCAGTTCGACCAGGCCCTCGAGCGCCTGCCGCGTGTTCAGGCTTCCCGAGAACGACAGTGCCACGACGTCGGCGTCCTGAGCCTCGGCGGCCAGCGCGATGTCCCGGACCGGAGTCTGCACGCCCAGTGACAGGCAGCGGCAGCCCTCGAGCGCCATCAGGGCCTCGGCCATCAGCAATCCCAGGCCGTGCGGCTCGGACGGGAAGGTCGTCAGCAGCACTCGCGGCGGCGTGGACGACGGCGGGATGTTGCCGATGGCGGTTCGCAGCACGCCCTGCATCGCCTCGGTGTACAGGTGCTCCTCGAACACCTCGAAGTCGCCGCAGGCCCAGGCGTCGCCGACCAGGCGGTTGAGCGGCGCGACGACGTCCGCAACGAAGCGGTCGAGCCCCATCCTGAGTGCCGCTTCCGACAGCGCGCGCCGGAGATCCTCGACCCGGTGCGACTTGGTCAGCTCGAGAAAGCGCCCCAGGTCCGCGTGCTCGCCGGACCCGGTCGCGACCGACGCCGTCGCCGACGGCCCGCGCTCGGCCAGTGCCTGCAGTTCCTCGACCGGCAGGCCGACGACCTTGCCGGGGCGGTGGCCGGCATCCATGAGCCGCCGAATCAGCCTGAGCCGGTCCACCTGTTCGAGCGGATACAGCCGCTCGCCGAGCGCGTCGCGCCCGGGTCTGGGGAAGCCGTAGCGACGCTCCCAGACCCTGAGCGTGTCCTTCGACAGCCCGGTGTCGCGCTCGACCGCCGAAATGCCCAGCCCGCTCCGCAGGGGGTTCGTAGCCATTGAGTTGTTTGTCTTAGACACAATCTTGACCTCCGAGCCAATATCTCGTATTCTACGCCACATTCGCTGTTTTGACCAAGACAAACACGCCGCTTGGGGCACTACTTGTCCAACAGGAAGCTACTGATGTACGACCATGGGCAGCCGGCAGCGCGAGTCGCCGTCGTCGGCTCCGGCATCTCCGGCCTGGCGGCGGCGCTGCGGCTGAACGCGCACCACCGCGTCACGTTGTTCGAGGCCGAACCGCGTGCAGGCGGGCACACCAACAGCGTCGACGTCGAACTCGACGGCAAACGCTGTGCGGTCGACACCGGCTTCCTGGTGTTCAACGAGCGCACGTACCCGGAACTGATCGCGCTGTTCGACGAGCTCGCCGTTCCCACGGCCCGCTCCGACATGTCCTTCTCGGTCTCGATCGGCCCGCACCGGTTCGAGTGGTGCGGATCGAACTTCGCGTCGCTGTTCGCCCAGCCGCGCAACGCGCTGCGGCCGTCGTTCTGGCGCATGGTCAACGACATCCTGCGATTCAATCGCCAGGCCACGGCGCTGGCGCACGGCGACGCGCGCGACACCGCAACGCTGGCACGGCCGCTGGCCGAGTTCCTGCAGCGTGAACGCTACTCGGACGCATTTCGCGACCACTACCTGCTGCCGATGGCAGCAGCGATCTGGTCGTGCCCGATGAAGCAGATGCAACAGTTCCCGCTGGGCAGCTTCGTGCGATTCTTCCACAATCACGGCCTGCTGCAGATCGAGGATCGGCCGCAGTGGTACACGGTGGCCGGCGGCGCGCGCCAGTACGTCGAACGCATTCTCGCGCGGCTGGACGACGTGCGCCTCGGCACGCCCGTGCGCGCCGTGTCGCGGCGCACGACGCACACCGACGGCAAGGTGCGGCTGCTGACCCACGCTGGCGAGGAGGCCTTCGACCACGTCGTGCTCGCGTGCCACAGCAGCCAGTCGCTGCGCCTTCTGGACGATGCCGGACACGACGAACGCGCAGTGCTGGCCGCCGTCCCCTACCAGCCGAACCGCGCGTGGCTGCACACCGACACGACGCTGATGCCGAAGCGCCGTACCGCGTGGGCGGCCTGGAACTACCTCGGCAACGGCGACCGCGAGGCGCCGGAAGTCTCGGTGACCTACTGGCTCAACCGTCTCCAGCCGCTGCCGTTCACGACCCCGGTGCTGGTAAGCCTGAATCCGCTCACGCCCCCGGCGCCGGACAAGGTGATCGCCTGCTTCGACTACGAGCATCCCGTCTTCGACGCCGGCTCGACCGCGGCGCAGCAACGGCTCGGCAGCCTGCAGGGGCGGCTCAATACCTGGTACGCCGGTGCGTGGACCGGCTACGGTTTCCACGAGGACGGCCTCAAGTCGGGGCTGTCGGTGGCCAGCGCGATCCTGCAGCGCGCCCCGGCGCTGCGCCGCGCCGCCTGAGGCCGCCGCAATGCACCCACGACTGCCCGACTGGCGCTTCGCGTTCGGCGAAATCCGCCACGCGCGCGTGCGCCCGGTTCGCCACGCGTTCCGCTACCGCGCCTTCTTCCTGCGCGCGCCGCTCGACCAGCTCGACGCGCGCGCCGGATCGTGGCTGTTCGGCGTCAACCGCGCCGCGCTGGTCGGCTTCCGGCGCGAGGACCACGGCGACGGCGGGCCGCTGCGCGACTGGGTCGACGCGATGCTGCGCGAGGCCGGCGTCGTCGCCGACGGGCGGGTCTGGCTGCACGCGCTGCCGCGCGTGCTCGGCTACGCGTTCAAACCGGTGAGCTTCTGGTTCTGCCACCGCCGCGACGGCGCGCTGATGGCGGTGATCGCCGAGGTCAACAACACCTTCGGCGGGCGTCACTGCTACCTGCTGGCCAATCCCGGAGGCACGCCGATCCGCGCCGGTGCCGAGCTGCACGCGGGCAAGGCCTTCCACGTATCGCCGTTCTGCGACGTCGAAGGCCGCTATCGCTTCCGTTTCCTGACCACCGCCGAGCGGGCGGTTGCGCGCATCGACTACGAGGACCGCGACGGCGCGCTGCTGCTGACCAGCCAGAGCGGGCGATTCGCGCCGGTCGACCCGATCCGCGTCGCGCGCGCGCTGCTGGCCTACCCGCTGTTTACGGTCGGCGTGATCGTCCGCATACACTGGCACGCGCTTCGTCTGTGGGCCAAGCGCGTGCCGTTCCGCGGCAAGTCTCCCGCGACGTCCGCCGTCGTCACCCGAGGAACACGATGAGCCTTCAACAAACCGACGCCGTCGCGTTCGCCCCGTCGCCCGCCCGCCAGCCCGCGGCGTCTGCGCATGCCGCGCGGCTCGTCCTGCGGCTGCTCGAGCGCATCGAGCACGGCGAGCTCCTCCTGACGATGCCCGATGGCCAGCCGATGCGATTCGGCAGCGGCCTGCCCAGGGCGTCGATGCGCCTTCGCAACGGCAACGTCTTCGCCGCCTCGATCCGCAGCGGCGACATCGGCTTCGCCGAGACGTTCATCGCCGGCGACTGGAGCACCGATTCGCTCGCGGACCTGCTGTCGCTGTTCGTGGCCAACCGCTCCGCGATCGAGAACGCGGTCTACGGCAACTGGTTCGGCCGGCTCGCCTACCGGCTCCGCCACCTGTTGAACCGCAACACCCGCGCCGGCTCGCGCCGGAACATCCACGCGCACTACGACCTCGGCAACAGCTTCTATCGGCTCTGGCTCGACGAGGGCATGACCTACTCGAGTGCATTGTTCGACGGCGACCCGCAGCGCACGCTGGCCGCCGCGCAGCACGCGAAGTACGCGCGCATCGCCGGCGCGCTCGGGCTGCCGGCCGGCGCCAGCGTGCTGGAGATCGGATGCGGCTGGGGGGCTTTCGCCGAACTGGCGGCGCAGCGCGAACTGTCGGTAACCGGCCTGACGCTGTCGACCGAGCAGCTCGCGTGGGCGCGCGCGCGCATCGGGCGCGCCGGACACGACGAACGCGCGCGCTTCGCGCTGCGCGACTATCGCGACGAATCCGGTCGCTACGACGGCATCGTGTCGATCGAGATGTTCGAGGCCGTCGGTGAACGCTACTGGCCTTCGTACTTCGAAACCTTGCGGCGTTGCCTGAAGCCCGGCGGCCGCGCGGTCGTCCAGACGATCACCATCGACGAGTCGCTGTTCGATCGCTACCGCCGCGGCACCGACTTCATCCAGCAGTACGTCTTTCCGGGCGGAATGCTGCCGAGCGCCTCGCGCTTCGCGCAACTGGCCGGCGAGGCCGGGCTGCGCATCGTCGACCGCTTCGCCTTCGGTCGCGACTACGCACACACGCTTCGGCACTGGCGGGAACGCTTCGCACAGGCGCTGCCAGGCGTGCGCGCGCTCGGTTTCGACTCGAGCTTCGTGCGCACCTGGGAGTTCTACCTGGCCTATTGCGAGGCCGCGTTCAGGCACGGCAACACCGACGTCGTGCAGTTCACGCTCGAACACCGATGAGCAGGACTTCCGTTCAATCCGTCCTGGCGGCCGCGCGCGCCGTCGCGGCGGGCCTCGCCGTCGCCGGCTTCGTGGCCGCGACGCCGGTGTCGGCCGAACCGGCCGCGCCCGCCCCGGTGCGCGCCGCGCTCGAGTCGGCCACGCTGGCCGGCGAAGGCGCGCTGCGCTGGCTGGGCCTGCGCATCTACGACGCGCGGCTGTGGGTCGGGCAGCACGGCATCGATCCCGGCCGACTCGACGCCAGTCCCTTCGCCCTCGAACTTCGCTACGCGCGCTCGCTGTCGGGCGCCGCGATCGCCGAGCGCAGCGCCGCCGAAATCGCCCGACTGGGCATGGCGAGCGAAGCGCAGCGCGCCGACTGGCTCGCCCGCATGAACGTGCTCTTCCCCGACGTTCGCGCCGGCGACCGCATCGCCGGCATCTTCGACCCGGCATCCGGAACCCGGTTCTACCTGAACGATCGCCCGCTCGGCGAGGTCGCCGGCCCCGACTTCGCGCGTGCGTTCTTTTCGATCTGGCTCGACCGGCGCACCGCGGCGCCGGCGCTTCGCGACGCGCTGCTCGGCAATGCCGCGGCGGCCGCGCCCGCTGCGTCGAAATGAAGTTGCCCGCCGTGACGATCGCCGCCTCGAACGCCGGGCTGGCCGCCTACGCTTCGCTGCGCCTGCCGCTGGCCTTGCTCGAGCTGCCGCTGTTCGTCCTCTTGCCGAGCCTGTACAGCCAGTCGCTGGGCGTCGAACTCGCGGTCGTCGGAGCCGTGCTGTTCGGGGCCAGGCTGGTCGACGCGCTGGCCGATCCGCTCATCGGCGCGTCGATCGACCGTTCGCACGCGCGCTGGGGTCACCGCCAATGGATCTGGGCCGCGCTGCCCGTGCTCGTCCTCGGGTTCTGGGGGATGCTCGCGCCGCCGCGAGGCGCGACCGGCTCCCAGCTGGCGACCTGGCTCGCCGTGACCTCGATCGCTACCTACCTGGCGTATTCGGCCGCCACGATCGCCTACCAGGCGTGGGGGGCGCAGATCGGGCTGAGCGAGCGCGAGCGGGCCCGCGTCACGGGAACCCGCGAGGCTTTCGGCCTGGTCGGCGTGGTCGCGGCCGCCGCGCTGCTCACGCCGGAGCGCACATCGTTGCTGGTGCTCGCGTTCGCTTCGCTTGCTGCGCTGGCCGCGTTCGCGCTGCGTTGGGCGCCGACCGGCGCCGCGCGGCCAACCCCCGTAGCCTGGAACACGCGGTGGCGCACCGTCGCGGCCAACCGCGCTTTCCGCTGGCTGCTCGCCGCCTTCGTCCTCAACGGCATCGCGACCGCGATCCCCGCGACGCTGTTGCTGTTCTTCGTGCGCGACGTACTGCACGCCGAGGCGCACACCGCGCTGTTCCTGGTCAGCTACTTTCTCGCCGGTGCGCTCGGCATGCCGTTGTGGATCGTGCTCGCCGGACGCATCGGCCTGCGCAATGCGTGGCTGCTCGGCATGGCGTTCGCCGTGCTGGCCTTCGCGTGGACGCTCGGACTCGGGGCACAGGACGTGCGCGCCTTCTGGCTGGTGTGCGTGCTGACGGGCCTGGCGCTGGGTGCCGACCTGGCGATGCCGCCGGCCCTGCTGGCGACGGTCATCGACGCCAACGGCGACACCGGGCGGCACGAAGGCGCCTACTTCGGCGTTTGGAACCTCGCAACCAAGCTCAACCTCGCCGCCGCGGCCGGCCTCGGCCTGCCCTTGCTCGCGCTTCTCGGCTACCAGCCCGGCAGCGGCGCCGAGGGCACGCTCGCGCTGGCGCTCGCCTATGCCGCGCTGCCGAGCGCGCTGAAGCTCGCGGCCGGCGCCGTGCTGCTGTTG
>DAORSF010000067.1:0-3810 GCA_035443405.1 Burkholderiaceae bacterium
GACACGCCCCAGATGAACGCGTTCAGCAGCAGGCACGCCAGGGCGGCCGCCGGCAACCGGGAAGGGGGGGGCACGGCGCGGAGCATCGGCGGCCAGAAAAAGAAAGCCGCCTCGGGTGACCCTTCGGCGGCAAAGAGGGGGAGGAAAGAACGAATCCAACGCCGCGGCAGGACCGCGACGCCTCCGTTAGACGTATTGGGCGAGCGCACCTTTCATCTTCTGCAGCGCCTTGGCCTCGATCTGGCGGATCCGCTCGGCCGACACCCCGAACTCGTCGGCCAGCTGGTGCAGCGTCATCGTGCCGCCGTCCGACTCGTCCTTGAGCCAGCGCGCCTCGACGATCCGCCGGCTGCGCGCGTCGAGCGCCCCGAGCGCCCGGGCGATGCCGTCGCTCTGCAGCCGGTCGTATTCGCGTGCCTCGATCACCTCGGTCGGCTCGGAGTGCGGCGCGGCCAGCCACGCGGCAGGCGCATAGCTCTCCTCGCCGTCGTCGACCTGCCCGTCGAGTGCCAGGTCCTGGCCGCCGAGCCGGGTCTCCATCTCGACGACGTCCTTCTCGCGCACGTTCAGGCCGCGCGCGATCGCGTCGACTTCGGTCGGGGACAGTGTGTGTGCGCCGTTCTTCAGCGAACGCAGGTTGAAGAACAGCTTGCGCTGGGCCTTGGTCGTCGCGACCTTCACCATGCGCCAGTTCTTCAGGATGTACTCGTGGATCTCGGCCTTGATCCAGTGCAGCGCGAACGACACCAGCCGCACCCCGCGCTCGGGGTCGAAGCGCTTGACGGCCTTCATCAGCCCGATGTTGCCTTCCTGGATCAGGTCGGCATGCGGCAGGCCGTAGCCGAGATACTGGCGGGCGACCGACACCACGAGCCGAAGGTGCGACAGCACCAGATCGCGGGCCGCGTCGAGATCCTGCCGGTCGCGGAAGCGGCGCGCGAGATCGACTTCCTGGTCCGCGGTCAGCATCGGCAGGCGATGCACTGCCGAGATATACGCGTCCAGGTTCCCGACCGCCGGCAACGCCATCAGCTTGCCGGCATGGCCGGCTGGCACCAGGGCAGTCGAATTCCGTTGGGACATGTACGGGTTCCTTTCGTGGCTCGGGGGAAGCGGCCGACGGGTCCCGGGGAGGCGCTCTGTGCCCTCACCATCTGATGACCCATCAGTCAGTTCCGAGCGCAATGAAACATTAGCACTCTTTGGTCGAGAGTGCCAATATAACCTCACGATCGCCGTGATTGATTCCGCCGAAGGGGGGGTGCCTCGGCGTCGACGACAAGTAACTGATTAATAGAGGTTTTTTATTGCCAGGAGACGTACGCCAGATCGCGCCCGACTCGCCGTGGTACCGTTTCGTCGAAGGATCTTACATGCCGGCGCCCGCGACGAGCCGCCGCCGGTGCCGCCCCGCGGAGGTCGCAATGCTGGAGCTGTACACCTACTTTCGCAGTTCGGCGTCGTTCCGGGTGAGGATCGCGCTGAACCTGAAGGGGCTCGACTGGACGCCGAAGGTCGTCTGGCTGCCCACCGGGGAGCACGACGCCGCCGCGTACCGGTCGGTGAACCCGCAAAGCCTCGTGCCGACGCTGGTCGACGGCGAACACCGGCTGGGCCAGTCGCTGGCGATCATCGAGTACCTCGACGAAACCCGCCCCGGGCCGAAGCTGCTGCCGGCAGACCCGATCGGGCGCGCGCGGGTGCGCTCGCTGTCGATGCTGGTCGCCGCCGAGATCCATCCGCTGAACAACCTGCGGGTGCTGAACCACCTGCGGGACGAGCTCGGGCTCGACAAGGACGCGATCGCGGCCTGGTACCGGCACTGGTGCGACGAGGGCCTGGGCGCTTTCGAGCGCCAGCTGGCCGACGGCGGCGCCGGTCGCTACTGCCACGGCGACCAGCCGACGATGGCCGATGCCTGCCTGGTGCCGCAGATCTTCAACGCTCGGCGATTCGACACCCGGGTCGAGCGCTACCCGGCCGTCATGCGAATCTTCGACGCCTGCATGGCGCTCGATGCGTTCCGCAAGGCGGAGCCGTCGGCGCAGGCCGAGGCAGCGCGCGCATCCTGAAGGCCGGGCGCGGGCGCGCCCCGCTTCTTCGCGGACGATCGTCCGAACGGCCGGGGCCGTCCGACCGGCGGATACCGCCGGCGACGCGCATCGAAATAGCATTGACTTCCGTATGCCGCCACGCACAGACTCGTACAAGAGCACGTGGTCGCAAACCTCCGAACGTACAACGGAAGCGTCCATGCCAGCCGAGACCCGTCATCACCTGCCCGTCGCGATCCGCGTGGCGGCCACCGAGGCCGACCTGCGACAGGTCGTGGCCGTGCGTGCCGAAGCCGCGGGTTCGCGGACCCCGGACGCGACGAACGCGCCCGAGACCTGGGACCAGCGGCCGAACGCGATGCTGCTGCTCGCCGAGTCGCGTCACGACGGACAGGCGCTCGGCAGCTTGCGGGTGCTCGCGAGCGAGCGCGGCAGGCTGATGGTCGAGGAGCGCGTCGAGTTGCCCCCCGCGCTGAAGGGCCGTTCGCTGGCCGAGGCGTCGCGGCTCGTCGTGAAGCCGGGCCGCAACGCCACGCTCGTGCGGCTGATGCTCTGGAAGGCGTTCCACCGCTACTGCCTGGCCGCCCAGGTCGACACGATGCTCATCGCCGTGCGCGAGCCCGCCGCCCGCCAGTACGAGTGGCTCGGCTTTCGCGACGCGCTGCCGGCGCGCTTCTCGCCCGACGGCCGGGGCGCTGCGACGCATCGGCTGATGATGCTCGGCGTGTTCGAGGCGCACGAGCGATCGCTGCGCGACGATCACCCGCTCCACGACTTCTTCTTCGTCGAGCGCCACCCGGAAATCGACCTGCTCACCGCGGTCGACTCGCACGGCGCGCGGCGCGACGCTGCAGTCGTCAGCCTGCCCGACCACGCCAGCATCGCGGCGCAGCTGCAGGAAGTCGCGATCGTCTGAGTTTCAGTCGAGCAGCGCGCTCGCGAACTCGTCGGCCGAGAAGGCCTGCAGGTCTTCGATGCTTTCGCCGACGCCGACGAAGTAGACCGGGATCGGCCGCTCGCGCCGCGTGAACGCGAGCGCCGCCAGCGCCCCGCCCTTGGCGGTGCCGTCGAGCTTGGTGACGATCAACCCGGACAGCCCGATCGCGTCGTCGAAGGCCTTGACCTGCGCGAGCATGTTCTGGCCGGTGTTCCCGTCGAGCACCAGCAGCGTCTCGTGCGGCGCGCCGTCCATCGCTTTCGCGACGACGCGGCGGATCTTCTTCAGCTCTTCCATCAGGTGCAGCTGCGTCGGCAGCCGCCCGGCAGTGTCGATCATCACGACCCCGGTGCGCCGCGCGCGACCCGCGCTCACCGCGTCGAAGGCCACCGCCGCCGGATCGCCGCCCTGCTGCGCGATCACTTCGACCTGGTTGCGCGCCCCCCATTCGGCGAGCTGCTCGCGCGCCGCCGCACGGAACGTGTCGCCCGCGGCCAGCAAGATCGACTTGCCCTCGCGCTGAAGGTGGTGCGCGAGCTTGCCGATCGACGTCGTCTTGCCCGCGCCGTTGACGCCCGCGATCATGATCACCAGTGGCTCGGCGCGATCGATGTCGACCGGCTTCTCGAGCGGCGCGAGCAACTCGACCAGCAGCGCGCGCAAGGCCTGGCGCACCTGCTCGCCGTCGGTGAGCCGCTCGCGGCGCACGCGCTGCTGCAACTCGCGCATCAGCCATTCGGTGGTGCCGACGCCGGCGTCGCTGGTGAGCAGCGCCGACTCGAGCTCCTCGAACAGCGCGTCGTCGACGCGCACGTTGGA
>DAORSF010000067.1:3910-7851 GCA_035443405.1 Burkholderiaceae bacterium
GGCGTTTCGGCGGGAGCTGGAGAGGCGCCGCTGTCCGCGGGCCTATTTCGACGCAGGAATCCGAACATGGCTACACTCGGGCTGGATTCTACCCGTGCCGACGATGCCGCTTCCGACCTGCCTTCAGCTCCCGATCCCCGTCCCGTCCTTCGTCGTGTCCGCGCTCGCCTGCGTCGCGCTGCTCGGCGCCTGCGCGCATCCGCCGGCCGGCGATGTGCGCGTCGACCTGCGCGGCGAAGCGCCCGCGAACGAACGGGCCGCTTCCGCGCCGGTTCGCGAGCAGCCGGGCGCCTCCGCGCACCGCACCGCCGGTGTGTTCGAGCGCACGCTGCCCAACGGCATGAAGGTGATCGTGCGCGAGGATCGCCGCGCGCCGACCGTCGTGCACCTCGTGCTCTATCGCGCCGGGTCGATGGACGAGGTCAACGGCCGCACCGGTGTCGCGCACGTGCTCGAGCACATGATGTTCAAGGGCACGAAGACCGTGCCGCAGGGCGAGTTCTCGCGTCGCGTGGCGGCGCTGGGCGGCCGCGAGAACGCGTTCACGTCGCGCGACTACACCGGTTACTTCCAGCAGCTCGCCAGCCGCCACCTCGCCGACGTGATGAAGCTCGAGGCCGACCGCATGTCGAACCTCGTCATCACCGCCGAGGAGTTCGACAAGGAGGTCAAGGTGGTCATGGAAGAGCGGCGCCTGCGCACCGAGGATCGCGCGCAGTCGCTGGTCTACGAGCAGCTGATGTCGACCGCGTGGACCGCATCGCCGTACCGCAGGCCGGTGATCGGCTGGATGAACGACCTCGAGTCGATGCGCGCCGAGGACGCCGCCGCGTGGTATCGCGACTGGTACGCACCGGCGAACGCGATCCTGGTCGTGGCCGGCGACGTGTCGGGCGAAGAGGTCTACCGGCTCGCCGAGGGCACCTACGGCCGGATCGGTTCGCGCGCGCTGCCGGTGCGCAAGCCGCAGGTCGAGCCGGCGCAACGCGGACTGCGCCGCGCGTGGGTGAAGGCGCCGGCCGAGAATCCGTTCGTGATGCTCGGCTTCAAGGTGCCGAGACTGACCGACGTCGAACGCGACAGCGACCCCTACGCGCTCGAACTGCTGTCGGCGGTGCTCGACGCGGACGAGAACGGTCGGCTGACGCGCAACGTCGTGCGCGGCTCGCGGGTGGCGAACCAGGTCGGCGCGGGCTACGGGATGGTCGCGCGCGGGCCGGCGCTGTTCGTGCTCGACGGCACGCCCGCCGACGGACGCACCGTCGATGACGTCGAGCGGGCGCTGCGCGACGAGATCGCGCGCATCGCCCGCGAGGGAGTGCGCGACGACGAACTCCACAGGATCAAGACCCAGTACGTCGCGGGCGAGATCTACAAGCGCGACTCGGTGATGGCGCAGGCGATGGAGATCGGCGGGCTCGAGGTCGCCGGCTTCTCGCATCGCGACGCCGATCGCATCCTCGAGCGCATCCGCGCGGTGACGGCGGCCGAGGTGCAGGCAGTCGCGAACAGGTATTTCGGCGACGACGCGCTGACCGTCGTGGCGCTGTCGCCGCAGCCGATCGCCAACGGCGCACCGCCTCGTCCGCCGGTCGCCGGCGCGCGCCACCAGTGAGCCTCGCCATGCGATTCACCGTTCGGCTGCTGGCGGCCTGCTTCGCCGCGGCGACGCTGCTGGCTGGCGCGGCGCGCGCCGCGCTGCCGATCGAGCACTGGAGCACCGCGAACGGCGCGCGCGTCTACTTCGTGCGCGCCGACGAGATCCCGATGCTCGACGTGAGCGTCGACTTCGACGCCGGCGGCCGGCTCGACCCACCGGGGCGCAAGGGCCTCGCTTCGGTGACCAACTCGATGCTGTCGCGCGGCGCCGGCGGGCTCGACGAGCTGGCGATCTCCGAGGGTTTCGCGCGCATCGGCGCGCAGCGCGGCGGCGGTGCCGGCGACGACCGCGCGAGCGTCACGCTGCGCACGCTGACCAGCGAGCCCGAGCTGGGCGAGGCGCTGGCGCTGCTTGCGCGCGTGGTGTCGCAGCCCGCTTTCCCCGCAGAGGTGCTGGCGCGCGAGAAGGAGCGCGTGATCCAGTCGATCCGCGAGTCCGAGACCAAGCCCGAGACGATCGCGCAGCGCAGCTTCGACGGCCTGATGTACGGCGAGCACCCGTACGGCGCGCACGCGACTGCCGAGACGGTCGGCGCGATCGGACGCGACGACCTCGTCGCGTTCCACCGCGGCCACTACGGGGCGCGCAACGCGGTGGTGTCGATGATCGGCGCGATCACCCGCGAGCGCGCGCAGGCGATCGCCGAACAGCTCACGCGCGACCTGCCGCCGGGCGACGCCGAGCGCCGGATCGCGCCGGTCGTGCCGCCGCGGCAGGCGATCGAGCGGCGCGTGGAGCACCCCGCCTCGCAGAGCCACATCCTGATCGGCCAGCCGGCGATCGCGCGCGGCGACCCCGACTTCTTCGCGCTGCTGGTCGGCAACTACGTGCTCGGCGGCGGCGGCTTCGTCTCGCGGCTGTACGACGAAGTGCGCGAGAAGCGCGGGCTGGCCTACAGCGTGTATTCGTATTTCTCGCCGCAGCTGCAGCCGGGTCCGTTCACGATCGGGCTGCAGACGCGGCGCGAGCAGACCGCGCTGGCGCTCGGCGTCGTGCGCGAGACGCTGGCGCGCTTCCTGCGCGACGGGCCGACCGAGGCCGAGCTGCAGGCAGCGAAGTCGAACCTGGTCGGCGGCTTCGCGCTGCGGATCGACTCGAACCGCAAGATCCTCGACAACCTCGCGACGATCGGTTTCTACCGGCTGCCGCTCGACTACCTCGACCGCTGGACCTCGCGCGTCGAGGCGGTCACGCTCGACGAGGTGCGCGCCGCGTTCGCGCGGCACGTGCGCCCCGACGCGCTGGTCACCGTGGTCGTCGGCGATGGCGGGCCGGCCCGCTAGCGCCGCCGCACGCCCTGCGGCGCGCGGTGCTCCACACCGCGTGCGCATCGTCGGCGGCGCCTGGAAGCGCACGCCGCTGGTCGTCCCCGACGTTCCGGGGCTGCGTCCGACGCCGGACAGGGTGCGCGAGACGCTGTTCAACTGGCTGGGCCAGTCGCTCGAAGGGAGGGCCTGCCTCGACCCGTTCGCGGGCAGCGGGGCGCTGGGGCTGGAGGCCGCGTCGCGCGGCGCGCGGCGCGTCGTGATGGTCGAGCGCGACCGCACCGCGCTGGCGGCGATCCGCGCCGCGGTCGAGCGGCTGCGGGCCACGCAGGTCGAGCTCGTCGCCGGCGATGCCTTCGACGCGATCGCCCGCCTGGCGCGAGCCGGCGAGCGCTTCGACCTGGTGCTGCTCGACCCGCCGTTCGGCCAAGGGCTGGCCGAGCGCGTGCTGCCGCTGCTGCCGGCGCTGCTCGCGCCCGGCGCGCGGGTCTACGTGGAAACCGGCACGCGCTTCGACCCGCCGGCGGGCTGGCGCGTCGAGCGTGCGCAGCGCGCCGGCAACGTCCACTATCATCTGGTTCGACTCGACGACGAGCAGCGGGGAGAGGCACCATGACCAGGGCGATCTATCCGGGCACCTTCGATCCGCTGACTCGCGGCCACGAGGATCTCGTCCGGCGCGCGGCCAAGCTGTTCGCGTCGCTGGTGGTGGCGGTCGCGGACAGTCGCGGCAAGAACCCGATCTTCAGCTCCGAAGAGCGGCTCGCCATCGCGCGCGAGACGCTCAACCACTATCCGAACGTCGAGATCGTCGGCTTCTCCGGGCTGCTGGTGAACTTCGTGCGGCAGCAGAAGGCCGACGTGGTGATCCGCGGGCTGCGCGCAGTCAGCGACTTCGAGTACGAGTTCCAGATGGCCGGCATGAACCGCCACCTGATGCCCGAGGTCGAGACGATCTTCATGACGCCGACCGACCAGTACCAGTTCATCTCGGGCACGCTGGTGCGCGAGATCGC
>DAORSF010000068.1:0-7843 GCA_035443405.1 Burkholderiaceae bacterium
CGCACTTGCATGGGGTGCAAGGGGTCGCGAGTTCGAATCCCGCCGTCCCGACCAGAGAAATCAACGGGTTGGCTCCACTACGGGGCCGACCCGTTGCTCATTTGGGGCGCTGGTGGGTCACCGGTGGATCGTCGGCGGGGCGGCGCGCGTCACCGCGAACCGATCCCGCTCACTGAAGCCGCGCGTGGGCCCGTCGAGTGCCTGCGCGATATCGCAGCAACACCGGCGCGGACGCGAGAGGCTTGCCGCTGCGCTTGTCGCGCACGGTCAGCACGACCACGTCCGTATAGGTGCGGACCGATGCAACGACGTGTCCGATGGACTGCACTGCGGCGGCAATCGTCGCTGTGTTGAGCGCCGCGCCACGGCCCTCGCCGGTGTGGGGCGTGAGCACCAGCGAGTACGCGATGGCGTCGTCGGTGCCTGGCGCCTGCATCCGTCGCGTCTGCGCGCCGGGGTCGTAGTGCCGGCCGGGGTCGGCGTCGACGACGTAGGGCGTCGTTCGGGTGCAGCGGAATCGCACCGTCCACGCGGCGGGAGCTTCAGCGCCCGGCGCCGCATCCGCATCGTCGAGCGTCGCGTCCGGCGTTTCCGCGATGCGGCACGAGTCGACCACCGTGGCCGAGACGCCCAGGTTCGCGTCGCCTTGCGCCCGGACCTCGGCGGGCAGCGCCACGACGAACGCCAGCGCGAGCGCCGCGGCGATGCGCGTCGACGGCGACCATCGCCTGCCGGCGTTCATCGGGTGTTCGATGCAGGCGGACCCCGGCGCGCGGGCCGGTTCGAAGTGCCGCCAAGGAAGTCGTCGTGATCTGCACATGACTCGCCTGTCGCCCCGGAAGTCGATCAGCACGGATTGGTCAAGTCGATCGGCGGGCGCCAAGACCCGCGGGCCCCGGCTCGAACTCACCCCGGGGGCAACCCGGCCACCCTTCCCGGAGAATCGGGGATGGGGCCCGCGGCTTTGCGTGCGCAGCTTCCGCTGCGTTTGCCGATACCGGGTTTTAGCACTGCCGGCCGGGTTGCCGGTGTGCGATATGCCGCAGTCGCGTGTTCAAGTCGCTTCGCGACCTGGCCTCGCTGTTCGCGAAGCAGGTCGGCCGCCCGCGCTCGGACCCGCGGGCTCAGCGACCGTACACCGCCGGCACCCACAGGCTGATCACCGCGCCGAGAACGGCGATGGCGATCAGGTTGAGGACGAATCCGGTTCGCCACATCCGTTGCATCGAGACCAGGCCCGTGCCGAACGCGATCGCGTTCGGCGGCGTGCCGACCGGCATCATGAAGGCGCAACTCGATCCGAGTGCGCACGCCACGATCAGCAAGGCGGGGTCCAGTCCGAGGCCGGCAGCCATCGCCGCCAGCAACGGAATCATCGTCGCCGCCTGCGCGGTATTCGAGGTGAGCTCGGACAGGAAGATGGTGATCGCCAGCACCACGACGAGGACCAGCAGCGGCGGCCAGCCCGCGAGGTTGACACTCTGCGCACCGACGAACTCGGCGACGCCGTTGGCTTCGATCGCGGCAGCCAGCGACAGCCCGCCGCCGAACAGCACCAGCACGCCCCACGGCAATCTTGACGCGCTCGCCCAGTCGAGCAGGCGCGTCGCCGGCTTGCCCGTGGTGGCGCGGTCCGCAGGCAGCACGAACAACGCCAACGCGGCACCGATGGCGATTCCGGCGTCGGAGAGTCCTGCGAGCGGCCGCGAGCCGGCGAGCTCGAGCGTGACCAGCACCGGCCGGAAGATCCAGAGGGCGGCCGTCGCCGCGCACACCGCCAGCGTCGTTCGCGCGCCGCGACTCATCGGCCCGAGTCGCGCAGCCGCCTCGGCGATCGCCGCGCGCGCGTCGGGTGCGTGCCTGCCGGCGCCGGCCCCATGCGGCAGTCGCCGTGCCAGCCACCACCAGCATGCCAACAGCATCAGCGCCGCGGCGGGTGCGGCGATCAGCATCCAGTGGGCGAAGGAGATCGGCTCGCCGCTCGCCTGCGCGATGAAGCGGGCCGCGATGCCGTTGGGCGGCGAGCCGATCAGCGTGGCCATGCCGCCGATCGACGCGGCGTACGCGACCGCCAGTACCAGCGCGGGCGCCAGGCCGGCGTCGGATTCGCCGT
The DNA here is from genome assembly GCA_035443405.1 of Burkholderiaceae bacterium. GTDB lineage: Bacteria > Pseudomonadota > Gammaproteobacteria > Burkholderiales > Burkholderiaceae_E > Zeimonas. The sequence continues at coordinate 2,114 of DAORSF010000068.1, forward strand.
CGCCCCAGAGACCGGCGAGCGAGATCGCGATCGGCATCATGATGGCGGCGGTGGCGGTGTTCGAGACCCACATGCTCAGGAAGGCGGTCGCGATCATCAGGCCGCCGAGCAGTTGCGCCGGTCGACTGCCGACCCGGGCCAGCACGGCGAACGCGATGCGGCGGTCGAGGCCCCAACGTTGCAGCGCCGCGGCGAGCATGAATCCGCCCAGGAACAGGAACACCACGTCGGACGCATACGGCGCAGCGGCTTGCGCGATTCCCGCAATGCCGAGCAGCGGAAAGAGCGCGACCGGCAACAGCGCGGTCGCTTCGATGGCGACGGCCTCGCTGAGCCACCAGACCGCCATCCAGGCCATCATTGCGACGGTGGCCCGCCCCGCGCCCGACAACTCGCCCATCGAGCCGTCGGCCGCCGTGAACCGGTCGGGCAGGAGCCACCAGACGAGTGCGAAGCTTGCGGGCCCAGCGACGATGCGGGCACGGCGGCCCAGTTCGAGTGCGTTCATGCGTGCCAGAATGATCGCAGATTCGAACGATCCCGGATTTCGCCCATGAACCCCAGAGTCATCGTGTTTGCCCGCGTTCCGCGCAGCGGGGAGGTCAAGACGCGCCTGGCGCGATCGATCGGGGAGGCGGCGGCGCTGGCCCACTACCGGACGATGCTGCGGGACACGCTGGCGGTGGCGCGCGAGGCGCAGGTGCAGGCACCCGGGATCGAGGTCGAGTTGTGCGTGCTGGGAGACGATCCGGAAGGCGAATGCGCGAGACTCGCCGCGATGCACGGCTGCGCGCTGACCGCGCAGGTCGGCGCGTCGTTCGGCGAGCGCATCGCTGCCGCGGTGGGAAGGGCACTGAGCGACGGGCGGATGCCCGTGCTGGTCGGCAGCGACGTCGTGTCGCTGGCGGCGCGCGATCTGCACGACGCGTTCGAGGCTCTGCGCGTGAGCGACGCGGTGTTCGGACCGACCGAGGACGGTGGCTACGCGCTCGTCGGGCTGAGCCGGGAGGTCGCCGGGCTGTTCGACGACATGCCCTGGGGGCGCGACACGCTGATGGCCGCGACGCGCCGCCGCCTGCAGCAGGCGGGGATCCGCTGGACGCAGCTGCGGACCCTGTGGGACGTCGACGAGGAGCCGGAGCTCCGGCGCTGGCTGGCCGGTTGATCGCCGGCCACCGCTCGACCGGGCGTGCTCAGGCCGAAGAGGGCGTGGCGCGCCGCGCCGGCGTCGTGAACATCTGCTCGAGCGGCGCAGCCCGGCCGATCCAGTCGCCCTGGATGTGGTCGACGCCGATGTCGGCGAGGCGGTCGAGCGTGTCCTGGTTGTGCACGTGCTCGGCCACGGTGCAGATGTTCAGGCGCCGGGCGACGCGCACCGTGGACATCACGATCTCCTCGTCGATCGGGTTCGAGACCAGGTTGCGGATGAACGAGCCGTCGATCTTGAGATAGTCGAGCGGGAACCGCTTCAGGTACTCGAAGGTGGCCAGCCCCGTGCCGAAGTCGTCCAGCGCGATGCCGAAGCCTTCGGCCTTCAGGTCGTCGACCAGTCGCGAGGCCGCCGCCGGGTTGCGGATCGCCTCGCTCTCGGTGATCTCGAACACGATCTTCTCGGGCGGGATCGCGTAGAGTGCCCGCTGCTCGCGGATGAACCCGGCGATCGTGCCGTCGCTCATCGTGAGGCCCGACAGGTTGATCGAGCACTTCCAGGTGCGTGCGAGCGCGTCGGGACGCGCGGCGAGCCACGAGAAGATCTCGCGAATCACGCCGCGGTCCATCGTCGGCGTCATCTGCGCCTGCACCGCGAGCGACAGGAACTCGGGCGGCCGGATCAGTCCGCCGTCGCGATCGAGCAACCGGATCAATATCTCGTACGAGAGCATCCCTTCGGGCGCGTCGGGGTCGATCATCGGCTGCGCGTGCAACTCGAAGCGCTTGTCGCGGATCGCCTCGCGGATGTGCTCGATCTTGCCCTGGTGCGCGCGCCTCGCGTCGATCATGGTCTGCGACAGCGGCTCGACGAACAGCTGCGGGTCGCGCACGCTCGCCGCGATCGCCATCGCGTCGGACAGCGACATCAGGCAATCCTCGCTGTTGATCAGCGCGTGCCGGTCGACGAGCAGGCCGCCGACGCAAAGCTGCAGCCGAACGCTGCCGTGCTCGGTCTTGAACAACTGGCCGTGGAACTGCGAATAGACATCGCGTGCCACGGCGCGCACGTCGGCGACCGAATCGGCCTCGATCACCAGCGCGAAGCGTCCCGCCGACAGGCGCGCGGCCGCCTTCGCGCCGGGTTGCTGCATCAGGGCGCTTGCGGCGCTCTGCTCGAGCTGCAGCGCCAGGATCGTGCCGCACAGGTCGTTCAGCGTGTCGAAGTTCGACAGGTGCACGCCGATCAGTCCGTAGTTGGGGCGCGTCGGCATCGACAGCCGCTGGCCGAGGTCGGCGATCAGGCCGCGGTCGTTGAGCAGGCCGGTCGACATGTCCTGGCGCGCCTGCTGCGCGACCCGCGCGAGCGCGAAGCGGCGATCGGTGGCGATCGCCTGCAGCATCAGCGCGACGACCAGCGCCGAGAAGACCAGCACCGAGGCTTCCAGCGCGCGAAAGAAGTCGTCGTGCGCCTGGCCGACCTGGTGCGCGCGAGCGATCAGCAGCGGTACCGCGGTGACCAGCAGCGACAGCGCGGTCGCGCGCTCGCTCATCCGGATCGCGGTCCACGCGACGATCGGGAAGTAGAGGAACATCAGCGCGTACGCATGACTCTGGTGCCCGAAAAGCGACACCATCAGGCTGGTGGCGATCACCAGCAGCGTGAGGAAGAACGCCGGTGCGTCGATCAGCGCCTGCTGCGACAGTCCGGGTTCGGGCTCGGAGAGCGATTCTCCGACCCACGCCAGCAGTGCCGGCGCGACCAGCAACAAGCCCAGCGAGTCGATCAGCCACCAGACGGTGAACCGGTGCGCAGGGTGCGTGGTGCCGGCCAGGCCGCTGAGCCCCAGGCCGAAGGTCGCCAGCAGTGCGTCGAGCGGCGCAGCCAGCAGCACCACCACGCCGACGAAGCGCACGGCCGCCTCGAGCCGGTAGTCCGCCGGCTTCCAGTTGTTCAGGCGGCGCAGCGTCGCAACTGCGGCCGCCGGGCCGGCGACGCTGGCGACGAACGCCGACGCCGCGACGCCGATCGACCCGAACTCGACCCACGCCCAGAGCGCGCCGCCGAGGGCGGGCGGCACCGACCAGCGAAGGCCGCCGCGCCACGCAAACGCGAAGGCGACGCCGGCGCAGGGCCAGATCAGAAGCAGGTCGGGGGCGTCGAAGGAGACGAGCTTCGCCAGCAGGCACGCCACGAAGGCGATGCCCACCGACAGCAGCAGGCGCGGGAAGGTGGGCAGGCCACCACCGCCGGGATCGGTGCGCGATGTGAGTTCGGACTGGAGCACGGGTCGGGTAGCTCGCTTCCAGCCGAAGTGTAATCGACTCGGCCGCCCGTCGGGCGAGCCGGCCGATGGCCGGTCGCGCCGCGGACGGTCGGGCCTCAGGCAGCGAGCAATTCGCGCAGCACGTAGGGCAGGATGCCGCCGTGGCGGAAGTAGTCGACCTCGATCGGCGTGTCGATGCGCGAGAGCAGGGCGATCGTCTTCGAAGTACCGTCCTTGCGCGTGACGGTCATGCGGATCTCCTGCTGCGGTTCGAGCGTGGCCGGCACGGCGATGTCGAACGACTCGTCACCGCGCAGGCCGTGGCTCTCCCAGCTCTCGCCCGCCTTGAACTGCAGCGGCAGCACGCCCATGCCGACCAGGTTGGAGCGGTGAATGCGTTCGAAGCTGCGGGCCACCACCGCTTTCACGCCGAGCAGTTGCGTGCCCTTGGCCGCCCAGTCGCGCGACGATCCCGTGCCGTACTCTTCGCCGCCGAAGACCACGGTGGGCGTGCCCTCGCGGATGTAGCGCATTGCCGCGTCGTAGATGTACATCTTCTCGCCGGACGGCTGGTGCAGCGTGACGCCGCCTTCCTCACGGGCGCCGTCGGCGCTCGGCGGGATCATCAGGTTCTTGATGCGCACGTTGGCGAAGGTGCCGCGCATCATCACGTCGTGGTTGCCGCGCCGGGCGCCATAGGAGTTGAAGTCGGCTCGCGCGACGCCGTTGGCGACCAGGTACTGGCCGGCCGGCGAGGCCTCCTTGATCGAACCGGCCGGCGAGATGTGGTCGGTGGTGATCGAGTCGCCGAACAGGCCCAGCGCGCGCGCGCCGCGGATCGCCTGGTCGGCGGTGGCCGGCTGCATCGCGAAGCCGGCGAAGAACGGCGGCTCTGCGATGTAGGTCGACTTCGGCCAGTCGTAAACCTGGCCGGCGGCCGACGGCACCGCATTCCACAGCTTGTGGTCCTTCGTCAGGTTGCTGTACAGGCGCTTGAAGGTCTTCGCGTCCATCGCGTACTTCATCAGCGCGTGCACCTCGTCGCTGCTCGGCCACACGTCGCCGAGGTACACGTCGCGGCCCTTCGGGTCCTTGCCGAGCGGCTCGGTCATCAGGTCGACCTGCACGTTGCCGGCGATCGCGTAGGCGACGACCAGCGGCGGCGAAGCGAGGAAGTTGGCGCGCAGGTTCGGGTGGATGCGCGCCTCGAAGTTTCGGTTGCCCGACAGCACGGCCGCGCAGACCAGGTCGTTGGCCGTGATCGCCTCGTTGATCGCGGGCGACAGGTCGCCTGCGTTGCCGATGCAGGTCGTGCATCCGTACGCCGCGACGTTGAAGCCGAGCTCGGACAGGTAGGGGAGCAGCTTCGCGCGTTCGAGGTAATCGGTGACGACGCGCGAGCCGGGGGCGAGCGAGGTCTTGATGTGAGGCGCGACCTTCAATCCGCGCTCGACGGCTTTCTTCGCGAGCAGCCCGGCGGCCAGCAGCACGCCCGGGTTCGACGTGTTCGTGCACGACGTGATCGCGGCGATCAGCACGTCGCCGTTCTTCAGTTCGACGCCGTCGGCGGTGCGGTAGCTCCGTCCCAGCTCTTCGGCCTTCTTGGCGAAGCCGTTGCCGGCTACCGGCCTGGAGAACAGGTCGGCGAAGGTCGACTTCACGTTTCCGATCTCGATGCGGTCCTGCGGTCGCTTCGGGCCGGCGAGCGACGGCGCGACCGTGCCGAGGTCGAGCTCGACCACCTTCGAGTAGCTCAGCTCGCCCGCCTTCGGCACGCCGAACAGGCCTTGCGCCCTGAAGTAGCTCTCGAACGCGTCGATCTCGTCCTGCGTGCGCCCGGTGCCCTCGAAGTAGTCGATGGTCTTCTCGTCGACCGGGAAGAAGCCCATCGTCGCGCCGTACTCGGGCGCCATGTTGCCGATGGTGGCGCGATCCGGCACGGCCAGCGAGCGCGTGCCTTCGCCGAAGAACTCGACGAACTTGCCGACGACCTTCTCGCGGCGCAGCATCTCGGTAATGGTCAGCACCAGGTCGGTGGCGGTGCAGCCCTCGCGAAGCTTGCCCTTCAGGTGCACGCCGACGACGTCCGGCGTGAGGAAGTAGACCGGCTGGCCCAGCATGCCGGCCTCGGCCTCGATGCCGCCAACCCCCCAGCCGACGACGCCGATGCCGTTGATCATCGTCGTGTGGCTGTCGGTGCCGACCAGCGTGTCCGGGTAGTAGACGCCGTCCTTGCGGTGCACGCCGCGCGCCAGGTACTCGAGGTTCACCTGGTGCACGATGCCGATGCCGGGCGGCACCACCTTGAAGGTGT
>DAORSF010000069.1:0-7767 GCA_035443405.1 Burkholderiaceae bacterium
CCGGCGAGAGCTTCTGCGTGCTCGACAAGGACACGGTCTACGGCGCCTACAGCGCCACGGTGATGGGCCTGCTGACCGGCGACCCGGACGACCGCGACAGCCCCACCTATCTCGAGCACCTTCGAGACCAGGAATACGACGGGCTGCTCGACATCGCCAGCGAGAACCTCGCGCTCGGCGTCAACGTGCTGCTGGTCGGGCCGTTCTCCCGCGAAGTGAGGTCGAAACGCGTGTTCGACGCGACGGCGCTGGGCGTGCCAGCCGAGACCCGCATCTCGGTGGTCTGGGTGGCGCTCGACGAGGCGACCGCAAGGTCGCGCATCGTCGCTCGCGGCGACGCGCGCGACCGCTACAAGCTCGAGCATTGGGACGAGTACCGCAAGCGCCGCTTCGACCCGGACGCCACCGAATTCCCGTTGCTGATGCGCTTCGACAACTCGACGTTCGACGAAGTGGCGTTCGAGCGGCTGATCGCGACGATCTGCTAGGGCTACCCGCGGGGTCAGCCGCGCGCTCCGGCCGGGCGCGCGAGCAGCGCGAGCGAGAGGGCGGCCACGCTACACGCCATCGCCAGCCACTGGAGGATGCCCAGCGGCTCGCCGTGCACGATCGCGCCGGACACCAGGGCCACCACCGGCACCATGATCGACGACAGCCCGGCGACGTTGGCCGGAAGCAGGCCGACGATCGCGAACCAGCAGAGATTGCCGAGCGCCATGGGTACCACCGCTATCCAGGCGATCACCGCGACCGTCTGGCCGGACGGCATGAACCAGCGGCCATCGCCCAGCAGCATCGCGCCGATCGCGATCGGCACGCCGCTCACCACGAGTTGCCAGGCGGTGAGCACGCTGGCCGGCACCGCCGGCGCGTGCCGCTTGAGGATCAGCGTGCCGACTGCCCAGCCGATCGCGGCGAGCAATCCCATCGCGAGTCCGCGGGGCGCCTGCGCGTAGACGCCGAAATTGGGCGCCATCAGCAAGGCGACCGAGGCCGCGCCGAGCGCAATGGCCAGTGCCATCCGCGCGCCGGGGCGCTCGCCGAACAGCAGCCACGACAGCAGCGCCGCCCAGAACGGCATCGTGAACCCGAGCACGGCCGCCTGGCCCGATGGAATCAGGATCGCGGCATACGCGCTCGCGAGGTTCCAGACCAGCAGGTAGGCGATGGAGGCCGCGCCCACCGCGAGCCAGTCCTCGCGCCGTACCCGCAGCGACTGGCCGCGGGTGCTGGCAATCGCGAGCAGCAAGACCCCCGCCGACAGCGATCCGATCGCGCGGAAGGTCCAGACCGACACCTCCCGCGTGGCCAGCGGCATCAGCGGCCAGTTGGTGCCCCAGACCAGCGTGAGCACGGCCAGGAGCGCGAACGCGCGCCTCCTCCTCAGCGTCACGCCGGCCCGCTCCGGAGGCCCCGGTTCGGCATCCTCATCGTCAGTGCGCGTGCAGCACCGCAGTCGACACCGCGATCACCGCGACACCCACCATCATCAGCGCGAACTGCCAGAACCATTCGCCGCGACGGCGCGACTCGCGATGCAGGTCGGGGATCAGGTCGGCGAGCGCGACGTAGATGAAGCTGGCCGCGGCCAGCACCAGCACGTAGGGCAGCATCTGCTGGGTCCGCGACAGCGCCAGGTACCCGATCACGCCTCCCGCCACCGCGGACAGCCCGCTCAGCACGTTGAAGAACAGCGCCCGGCCGCGCGTGTAGCCGGCGTTGATCAGGATGATGAAGTCGCCGATCTCCTGCGGAATCTCGTGCGCGGCGATCGCCACCGTGGTCAGCCACCCGAGCGCCGGGTCGGCGATGAACGCCGCCGCGATCATCACGCCGTCGGCGAAGTTGTGGATGCCGTCGCCGACCAGGATCAGCATGCCTCCGGGCCCGGCCTCCTCGCGGTCGTGGCCGTGATGGTGATGGTGGCCGTCGCCTTCGTGGTGGTGGCTGTGCCGCAGCACCGCGAGCTTCTCCAGCACGAAGAAGCCGATCACGCCCAGCAGCAGCGCCCAGGCCAGCCCGTGGACGTCGGCGCCCGATTCGAACGCTTCGGGGATCAGGTTGAGCATCGCCGAGCCCAGCAGCAGGCCAGCGGACACGCTCACCAGCCGGCTCACCATGCCCGAGAGCAGTGACAGCGACAGCCACGCCGCGGCCAGCACGCTAGCCGCGCCGGCGAGCAGCGTCGCGAGGATCGTCATCGACAAGGTGGCGCTCAAGTTGCCTCCGGCGTTCGCAGCACCGTCAGTGCGCCTGTTCCCAGTTGCCGCCGGCGCCGCACTCGACCTCGAGCGGCACGGCGAGGCGCGCCACGCCGGTCATCAGTGCCGGCAGTCGCGCGCGAACTTCGTCGAGTTCGGCCTCGGGCACCTCGAGCACGAGTTCATCGTGGACCTGCATGATCAGCCTCGACTCCCGGCGCTCGTCGTCGAGCCAGCGCTGAACGGCGATCATGGCCATCTTGATCAGGTCGGCCGCGGTGCCCTGCATCGGGGCGTTGATCGCCGCGCGCTCGGCCGCAGCCCGGCGCGGCCCGTTCGGGCTGTTGATCTCGGCCAGCCAGAGCCGCCGGCCGAACACCGTCTCGACATAGCCCTGGCTGCGCGCCAGCGCGCGCGTTTCTTCCATGTACCGCGCGACGCCCGGATAGCGGGTGAAGTATCGCTCGATGTAGTTCTTCGCAGCGTCGCGCTCGATGCCGAGGTTGGCGGCGAGACCGAACGCGCTCATGCCGTAGATCAGGCCGAAGTTGATCACCTTCGCGTAGCGACGCTGCTCCGCGCTGACCTCGGACGGCGCGAGGCCGAAGATCTCGCCGGCGGTCGCGCGGTGGACGTCGTGCCCCTGCTCGAACGCGCGCAGCAGGTTCGCGTCGCCGGAGATGTGCGCCATGATGCGCAACTCGATCTGCGAATAGTCGGCCGACACGATCCGGGCGCCGGGTGGCGCGACGAAGGCCTCGCGGATGCGTCGCCCCTCGGCGGTGCGCACCGGGATGTTCTGCAGGTTGGGATCGCTGGAAGCCAGGCGTCCGGTGACCGCGACCGCCTGTGAATAGCTGGTGTGGACGCGCCCGCTGCGCGGGTCGACCATCTTCGGCAGCTTGTCGGTGTAGGTGCTCTTCAGCTTGGACAGCGCGCGCCAGTCGAGCAGGATGCGCGGCAGCGGATAGTCCTCGGCGAGCTTCGCCAGCACCTCCTCGTCGGTCGACGGCGCGCCGCTGGCGGTCTTGCGCAACACCGGCAGGCCGAGCTTGCCGAACAGCACTTCGCCGAGCTGCTTGGGCGAGTTCAGGTTGAACGGCTGTCCGGCCGCGTCGACCGCGCGCCGCTCCAGCTCGTGCATCTTGCGCCCGAGTTCGTCCGACTGGCGAACCAGCGCGTCGGCGTCGATCAGCACGCCGATGCGCTCCATCCGCTGCAACACGATCGAGACCGGGATCTCGACGTCGCGGTAGATTCGATCCAGGCGCTCGTGCTCGGCGATGCGCGGATACAGCGTGCGGTGTAGGTGCATCGTGACGTCGGCATCCTCGGCCGCGTAGCGCGTCGCCTGGTCGATCGCCACCTGTTCGAAACCGATCTGGCTGGCGCCCTTTCCCGCCACTTCCTGGTAGGTGATCGTGCGCCGGCCGAGGTGGCGGTCGGCGAGCGAGTCCATGTCGTGATTGCGGTGCGCCTCGAGCACGTAGCTCTCGAGCAGCGTGTCGTGCGCGATGCCTGCCAGGCGAACGCCGTGGTTCTCGAGCACGTGCGCGTCGTACTTCAGGTTCTGGCCGACTTTCGCGCGCGCCGGATCCTCGAGCCAGCCGCGCAGCCTCGCCAGCACGTGCCCGCGCGACAGCTGTGCGGGCGCTCCGGCGTAGCAGTGTCCGACCGGAACGTAGCAGGCCGAGAAGGGTTCGACCGACAGCGACAGCCCGACCAGCTCGGCGCGCATCGGGTCGAGCGACGTGGTTTCGGTGTCGAACGCGACGAGTTCGGCCGCCTCGATGCGCGCGATCCAGCGCTCGAGCGCCTCGTCGTCCAGGACGGTCTCGTAATCGAGTGCAGCCCGCCCCCCGTCGCCGGCGCCGCCGGTCGACGCGCGAAGCTGCGCATTGCCTTCTGCCGCCGCCGCACTGGCCGCGGCGGCGCTTGCGCCCTCGACCCCGTTCGCCGGCGCGGCCAGCTCGCGGAGCCAACTGCGGAATTCGCAGCGCTCGAACAGCGCGCGCAGTGCGGCCGTGTCCTCGTCGGCCAGGTCCAGCGACTCGTCGATCGACGCGATGTGCGGAGCGAGGTCGCAGTCGGTCTTCACCGTGACCAGCTTGCGCGCGACCGGCAGCCAGTCGAGCGCCTCGCGCAATTTCTCGCCTACCGCCCCGCCGATCGCGTCGGCGTGCTCGACGATTGCGTCGAGCGATCCATACTGCTCGAGCCACTTGACCGCCGTCTTCGGCCCCACCTTGTCGACGCCCGGCACGTTGTCGACGGCGTCGCCGACCAGCGTCAGCCAGTCGACGATCCGCTCGGGGGGCACGCCGAACTTGGCCTTCACGCCTTCGCGATCGAGCCGCTCGACGGGGCCGCCGTCGCGGCTCGCCATCGTGTTGACCAGCACGACGTCGTCGCCGACCAGCTGTGCGAGGTCCTTGTCGCCGGTCGAGACCACCGTCTTCATGCCCTGGCGCGACGCTTCGGCAGCGAGCGTCCCGATCACGTCGTCGGCTTCGATGCCCTCGATCATCACCAGCGGCCAGCCGAGGGCGCGCACCATTTCGTGGATCAGCGGGATCTGTCGCACGAGGTCTTCGGGCATGGCCTTGCGGTTGGCCTTGTACTGCTCGTACCAGTCGTCGCGGAAGGTCTTGCCGGGTGCGTCGAAGATCACCGCGCCGTGCGTTGCGCCGCAGTTCAATTTGCTGTCGGCACGCAGACGCCGTAGCATCGCCACCATGCCGCGCACCGCGCCGGTCGGCTCGCCGCTGCCGGTGCGCAGGTCGGGCATCGCGTGGAAGGCGCGGTACAGGAAACTCGAGCCGTCAACCAGCAGAAGCGTCTTTTCGGACATGTCCAGCAGCAAGCAGGTGCCGCAGTTGCGCGCGATCGCGAGCCAGGAACGCTCGACGTCGCTGAAAGCGCGCGAGTCCTGGCACATCCTGGGAATTATCTCAGAGTTCGTCGAGGCGACCGAGCGACTCGCCGACATCCGCCCGGCGGTGTCGATCTTCGGCAGCGCGCGGGTGCACCCCGGGCACCGCTGGTACGAGACTACGGTCGAGGTCGCTCGCCTGCTGTCGGACGCGGGGTTCGCGGTCATCTCGGGCGGAGGCCCCGGAATCATGGAGGCGGCCAATCGCGGCGGATACGCGGGCAAGTCGGCATCGGTCGGATTGAACATCCAGCTGCCGATGGAACAGTCCGGCAATGGCTACCAGGACATCTCGCTGAACTTCCGCCACTTCTTCGCGCGCAAGGTCGCTTTCGCCAAGTACGCCACCGCCTTCGTCGCGCTGCCAGGCGGCTTCGGAACGCTCGACGAACTGTGCGAGATGCTCACGATGGTCCAGACGCGCATGGGCCGGCGCATCCCGATCATCCTGATGGACGCGGCGTACTGGAAGGGCCTCATCGACTGGATGCGCCAGCAGTTGCTCGGCAACGGGCTGATCTCCGAAGGCGACCTCGACCTGATCCAGCTGATCGACGACCCGGCGAAGGTGGTCGAGGCGATCTTCGACTTCTACCAGACGCGCGGGTTCGTCCCGACCACCGACGAGCGCGAACGGATGCTCTACCTGTAGCGGTGTCGCCGACCACAGTCCATGGCCGTCTTCACGCCCGTCACGCGCGAGGAACTCGCGAACTGGCTCGAACGCTATGACCTCGGCGAGCTTCGCGGCTTCGAGGGCATCGCGTCGGGCATCGAGAACAGCAACTTCTTCGTCACGACCGATGGCGGCCGTTTCGTGCTCACGCTGTTCGAGCGGCTCGGCTTCGACGAGCTGCCCTTCTACCTCGGCCTGATGCACCACCTCGCTGCGCGCGGCGTTCCCTGTCCGGACCCGGTCGCCGACCGGCACGGCGAATTCCTGGGACGACTCCAGCGCAAGCCCGCCGCGCTGGTCACGCGGCTCGACGGCCACGACGTGCTGCATCCGTCCGAAGCGCATTGCGCCCAGGTCGGCGCGCTGCTGGCGCGGATGCACCGGGCGGCGCTCGGCTACGAGGGGCGGCTGCCGAACCTGCGCGGCCTGGGCTGGTGGCTGCGCACCGCGCCGCAGGTGCTGCCGTTCCTCGACACGGCCCAGTCGGCGTTGCTGCGCGACGAACTGGATCGCCAGCACGAATTTGCCGCCACCCCGCTTTACGCATCGCTGCCGTCCAGCGCGGTGCACGCCGACCTGTTCCGCGACAACGTGCTGTTCGAGACACTGCCGGATGGCGCGCCGCGACTCGGCGGCGTCATCGACTTCTATTTCGCGGGGGTCGACACCTGGCTGTTCGACCTGGCGGTCGCCGCCAACGACTGGTGCATCGACGACGCGAGCGGCGAGTTCGAGACGGCACGGTTCGCCGCGCTGGTCGGCGCCTACGCAGCACGCCGACCGCCCGTGGATGCCGAGCGCACCGCGTGGCCGACGATGCTGCGCGCCGCGGCGCTGCGCTTCTGGCTGTCGCGATTGCACGACCTGCACCTGCCGCGTCCGGCGCAAATGGTCGTGCCGAAGAATCCCGCGCACTTCGAACGCATCCTGCGCGCCCGGCGCGCCGGCGTTCCGCCGCTCGCATGAGCCCCGCCCCGACCACCGTGCGCGTCCGCACGCTGCCCGCCGTCGCCGGCTGGCGCTGGGTGATCGATGGTTTTCGCGTGTTGCGGCGCCAGCCGATCGCGCTGCTGGCGATCACCTTCCTGAACCTGCTGCTGCTGTCGCTGTCCGTTCTGGTTCCGCTGGTCGGATCGATCGCCCCGCTGGTGCTCACGCCCGCGCTGATGGTCGGCGTGATGCACGCGATCCGCAGCGCCGATCGCGGCGAGATGCCTGCGCCGATGATGTTGTTCACCGCGTTTCGCGACGGCGGCGCGTGGCGGCCGCTGCTCGTGCTCGGCGTCGTCAACGCGCTGTCGACGGTCGCCGCGCTGGCGCTGGCAGCGCTCGCCGACGACGGCACGCTGCTGCGCCTGGCGACCGGCCAGCTCGGCAACGACGACCCCCCGGTCTCGGAAGGCGCGCTGATGACCGCGGCGATCGTCTTCCTGCTGGTCTACGTGCCGGTTCAGATGGCGATGTGGTACGCGCCGCTGTTCGTCGCCTGGCATCGCACGCCGATCGTGCGCGCGCTGTTCTTCAGTCTCGTCGCCGTCTGGCGCAATCGCCGCGCCTTCGTCGTCTACGCGATCGGCTGGTTCGCGATCGCGCTCGCCGCGTCTCTGGCAATCCGCGTGCTTCAGCTCGCGCTCGGCGCAAGCCCGGTGCTGCTGTCGATGGTGCTCTCGCCGCTGTCGCTGGTGCTGATCACCGCCGTCTACTGCTCGTTCTGGTCCACCTACCGCGACGCCGTCGAGGCCGAACAGCCTTCCTGATTCCCGCCAGGCCCCGATCCCCGTTCGACCGCACGGCTCGACGCGATCGGCTGGGCGCTCGGTGTCGCGGCTCGGGCGGCGGCGTCGGGGCCGCGTGCGGGCGAGGGGCCGGCCCGCGCGGGCCAGCGCACCGGGCCGGGCGCGTAGGCGCTGGCGCGGGAGCGCAGCGAAGACCGGACGCGCGCAGCGCGAGTCGGCCCC
>DAORSF010000070.1:0-7702 GCA_035443405.1 Burkholderiaceae bacterium
CGAGCTCGGCCGCCGACGGCACCTTGCCGCCCGACAGCCGCGACACTTCCTGCAGTCGCGCCAGGCTCGCCTGTGCCTCCTTCACCGTCGCCGCGGTCTGCGCCTGCTTCGCCTGCGCCGCGGCCAGCGACGCGCGTGCGCGTTCGACCTGCGCCTTCAGCTTGGCCGTGTCGAGCTCGACCAGCACCTGGCCCTTCTTCACGCGGTCGTTGACGTCGACCAGCACGCGCCGCACCGTGCCCGACAGCTCGCTGCCGATGGTCACCGAGCGCGTGGCCTGCAGCTTGCCGTCGGCGGTGACGGTGAGCGTCAGGTCGCCGCGGCGCGCCTCCTCGGTCACGTAGCGCGGCGCCGCGCTGGTCTGCTTCTGGTCGAGCCAGAACCAGGCGCCCGCGGCGACCAGCACGACCAGCGCAACGGCGATCCAGGGCATCGGGCGGCGCCACCAGCGGCGCGCCGCGGCGCCGCCGAGCAGGGCGTCGAGGTCGCCGGCGGGCGGGCTGGAGGCGGAGTTGTCGGGCTGGGTCATGTCGGGTTTCTGTCGGTGCGTGTCTTCTGTCGGTGCGTGTTTTCTGTCGGCGCGGTTTTCGGGCGGCGCCGGCGTCACTGCCAGCCGCCGCCGAGCGCCTTGTACAGGCGCACGTGGTCGGTGGCGACGCTGGCGTAGGTGCCGGCCACGCTGTCCTGCGTGCTGAGCAGCGTGCGCTGCGTGTCGAGCACGACCTGGAAGTCGATGAGGCCGCTGGCGTAGCGCTGTTGCGCGAGCAGCGCCGCGTTGGCGGCCGCTTCGGTGGCGCTCTGCAGCCGCGCGAGCCGCTCGCGGTCGCTGCGCAGCGCGACCAGCGCGTTCTCGACGTCCTGCAGCGCGGCCAGCACGGTCGACTCGTAGGCGAGCCGCGCCTGCTCGAGCGCCGCCTCCTGCGCGCGCACCTGCGCGCGCGCCGCGCCGCCGTCGAGCAGCGGCACCGACACGCTGGCCAGCAGCGCGTTGAACACCGCGCCGCTACCGGTGAGGCCGCTCAGCGTTAGCGCGCGCAGGCCCAGCGAGCCGCCGAGCCGGAAGCCCGGATACCGGGCGGCGTCGGCCTGCGACACGCGCGCGAGCGCGGCCGAGATGCGCTGCTCGGCGGCGCGCACGTCCGGGCGCTGGCGCAGCGTCTCGGCCGGGATCGACAGCGCGAGTTCGCCGGACACCTGCGGCACCGGGTGAACGTCCGCGAGCATCGTTTGCCGCGCGCCGGGCGCCTGCCCGGCGAGCACCGCCAGGCCGTGTTGCGCCTGCGCGATGCCGCTTTCGAGCGCCGGGATCTGCGCGGCGGTCTGCTCGCTGGCCGCGCGCGCCTGCTCGAGCTCGACCGACGTCGCGAGGCCGGCCTGCACGCGCCACTGCGCGAGTTGCAGCGTCTCGAGCTGCGTCGCCAGGTTGTTGCGCGCGATCGCCAGCCGCGCCTGCAGGCTGCGCAGGTCGATGTAGGCGAGCGCGGCCTCGGCCGCCAGCGACACCTGCACGTCCGCGAGGTTCTCCTGCGCGGCGCGGGCATCGGCCTCGGCGGCTTCGACGCCGCTGCGCACGCGGCCGAACACGTCGAGTTCCCAGCTCGCGTCGAGGCCGGCCTGGAAGCTGCTGGCGGCGTCGCCGCCGGCCGGCTTCGCGCGCTGCGCCGAGCCGGACGCGTCGATCGAAGGCTGCAGGCCGGCCGCCTGCACGTCGCGCAACGCGCGCGCCTGCGCCAGGGCCGCCCGAGCGCCGCGCACGCTGGTGTTGGCGTCGAGCACCCGAGCCACGAGCGCGCTCAGCTGCGGGTCGCCGAAGTGCTGCCACCAGGTGGCGAGCGAGGTCGCGTCTGCGGCGGTCGCAGTTGCGGCCATGGCCGGGGTTGCGGCCGTGGCCGGGGTCGTGGCCGTCGTGCTCGTCGCCGATGCAGCCGACGCGGGCGGCGGCACGCTCGTCACCGACCAGTTCGCCGGCACCGGCGTGGCCGGCAACGCGCCATCGCGGACGACCGGGCCGGCGCAGCCGGTCAGCGCGACGGCCAGCACTGCAGCCGCGGAGATCGCCGCCGGGCGGCTTCGGGAGACGGATGGGCGCCCGGGGACGCGTCGGAGTCGGGTCATGTCACCCGCATTGTGCCCAGCGGGCGCGTAAAGAACCTTGCGCAGCGTGCAAGGAATTGTAAAGACGCGACGGACCTTCGATCCGTTAGCGATCCGTTAGTCGCCGGACGCGAGGATTCGCCCCACGGTACCGCGGCGTGCAACGCCTCGGGGCCGCAAGGCCCTCCAACCCGACCCTGCAAAGGATGACGATCATGAAAACCACCGCTCTCGCCGTAGCCCTGTCCTTCGCGTCGCTGCTGGCGCTGCAGCCGGCCTCGGCCGCACCGGAGTTCCCCGACGCCTACCAGGCGGCTGGCGGCCGGATCGCGTACGAGCCCGAATCGCCCGCCGCCGCGTTCGCGCGGTTGCTGGCCCCGCGCACGCCGGTGACCGGCACGGCGCAGGCGCCCGCTCAGGTCGACCCGCTGCTGCCCGCGTTCAACCTGGCGCTGTGGAGCAGGCCGGCGGCTCGACGTCACGCGGCCGCCGCGCGGATCCACGAGGTGGGAGCCCGGCAATGAGCCACGCGCTGCTGCTGACGGCTCACGGGCTGGGGGCCGGCCTGCTCGGCCTCGCGCTGGCCGGCCTCTGGGTCGCCGACGAGCGGGCCCGCCGCGCCAGGGCGGCCGGCGCGCTCGCTCGCGAGATGCGCCGCGCCGCCCTGATCGAGCAGCGGCTGCTGGCGCCCGGCGTGCTGCTGCTCGGGGCATCCGGCGCCTGGCTGGTCGCGCGCTACTACGGCGGCTGGGACTTCGTGCGGATTCCGTGGCTCGCCGGGATGATCGCGCTGTTCGTCTTCCAGGCCGCGTGGGCAAACACCGTGGGGCGGGCGCGCGACGCGCGGTTGAAGCGGTTGCTCGAGCGCGCGCGCGAAACCGACCGGATCACGCCGGCGATGCAGCGCGTGCGTGCCGCGCCGCTGGCGACCTTCGGCCATCACCTCGAACTGCCGGTGTTCGCGCTCGTCGTCGCGCTCGGCGTGTGGCGGCCGATGGACTGGAGCCTGTTCGCCGCCGGCAGCGTGGCGGCGGCGACGATCGCGGCGGCAGCGACCGCCTACGCCGGTCGCGCGGCACTGCCCGAGAGCTCCTTCAGCAGCGCCTCGGTCGACGCCGACGGCGGCACGTGGAGCGTCGCGCCGAGCACGTCGCGGCAGCGCCGGTAGGTGCCGAGCACCTCGGCGCTGCGCCCCAGCCGATGTTGGACGCGCATCAGGTCCTGGTAGAAGGGCTCGACCGTGTCGTCCGCGCGCAGCAGTCGCTCGAGGCACGCGACCGCGTCCTCCCAGTCGCCCAGCTCGACGTGGCGCCGGAAGTCGGCGCCACCCATGCGCACGAAGCGCGCGCGCAGTCGCTCGCGCGGCGCGATCGCCCACGGCGCCTGTTCCTGGGCGAGAAAGGCGCCGCGATAGAGGCCGAGCGCGCGCTCGCGGTCGTCGGCGCCCTGCGGCTCGTTCGCGTCGGCGTCGACGGACTCGAAGGCCCAGGCGTCGACCCAGCACAGCGCCGGGTTCAGGCTCAGCCGGCCCTCCTGCAGCAGCAGCGCGTCGCGCTGGCCGAGCAGCTTGCGCAGCCGCTGCAGCGTGGTGACGAACGCGTTGTGCGCGTCGTCGCCTTCGGCGTCGGGCCACAGCGCCTCGGTGAGCGGGGTCTCGTGCACGCCGCGCCCGCCGAAGGCAACCAGCGCCTTGAGCAGTTCGAGCGGCCGCTTCTGCACCTTGCCGGTGAAGCGCAGCGGTTCGCCGTCGAGTTCGATGCCGAAGTCGCCGAACGCGCGCAGGCGCACCGGCCAGGGCCAGTGCTCGAGCCGCGCGGCCGGCCCGTCGGGCCGCAGGCCGCGCAGCCTGACCAGCGCGCGCACGAACTCGCGCTCGATGTCGTTCTCCAGCGCGAGCCGGCAAGCTCGTGCCATGTACGCCTCGCGCCACCATGCCGAGTTGCTGAAGCCCTGCGCGCGCATCACCGCGAACATCTTCGCGATCGACGCCAGCTCGGCCGCGCGGTCTCCGCGCGCCTCGGCGAACTGCGCGTCGAGCTCGTGCACGTAGTAGAACGCGTTGCTGCAACCGATCTCCGAGGCGATGCGCATCGCCCGCTCGAGCTCGCGCCGCGCACCCGCCGCGTCGCCGGCGACGAACAGCGCATGGGCGAGCGCGGGCCGCGTGTACACCTCGCCCCACGTCACGCCGGAGTCGATCGCGCTCGCGAGGCCCGCGTACGCGTGTTCGCGCATCGCGGCGCGGTCGCCGCGGTGCACTGCGTCCTGGAACGCGAAGAAGTGGTACTGCACGCCGTCGAGGCGGCGCTGGCCCGGTTCGCGCGCGCTCATGCGTCCGAGGAAGTCGCGCGACTGCTCCAGGTCGCCCGAGGTCGCGGCGGCGACCGCGCCCTGCGCCACCAGCATGAAGTCCCAGACGTGCGCGCCGGTCTCTTCGGCCAGCGCCAGGCCCCGCCGCACCGCCGCCAGCGCCGCGGCGTTGTCGGCGTTCATCCAGTGCGAGATCGCGAGGATGCCTTCCCAGGCCAGCCGCACGAACGGGCCGATGGCGCGCGCGCTCGCGAACGGCTCGACGCGCCGGACCAGCTCGTTGGCGCGCGCCATGTTGCCGGTCCACCAGTTGTAGTACAGCACCAGGTGCGTGGCCGCGGTCATGCGCAGCGCCGGATCGATGTCGTCCTGCGCGACCAGCGCGTCGAGGTGCCGCGTCCAGCGCGGCAGCTCCGCATGCTGCGGCCGCCGGTACATCAGGATCGCAAAGATCGCCGCGACCGCGCGCACCTCGACCTCGCGCGACGGGAACTGCGGATGCCGCGCGCGTAGCGCGTCGAACTCGTCGATCCACGGATCGGCCGGCCCGAAGTCGCTCCACGCGTAGATGAACGTGTCGACGATGCCGGCCCACGACAGGTACTCGCCCTTCGCGCTGCCGGACTTGCGGAAGCCCGCGTAGGCGCCCGACAGCAGCTCGCGCGCCTGCGACGGGTCGTACGGCAGCCGGCACAGCCCGAGGAAGTAGTCGAGCCACGGCACCCCGGCGCGCTGCGCTGGCGGCACGGCGACGATCCACTCGGCCAGCGTCTGGAAGCGGCCGCTCGACAGCAGCGAAGGCGCCTGCGCGAGCACGAGCGCGACCAGCCGCGGCCAGTCGCCGGCCTCGCGCAGCAGCGCGACGCTCGCCGGCGCGTCGCCATCGTCGGCCAGCAGCCCGGCCGCGCGGCTGCGCAGCTCGGCGAGTTCGCCAGGCGGCAGCTGCCTGCGGCCGCGCTCGAGCAGGAACTCGCGAAACAGCGGGTGGTACTCGTAGGCAGCGCGCTGGCCGGCCGCGGCGTGGCGGGCGATGAAGAAGTTGCGGCGATCGAGCTCGGCGAGCAGGTCGGCCGCGTCGGGTTGCCCGGCGAGCGCCGACGCGGTCGCAACCGTGAAGCGCGGCAGCAGCGCGGTGCGCACCAGCAGGCGCTGCAGCCGCGGCTCGGCCTGCTCGAAGAGTTCGCCGGCGAAGTAATCGAACACCAGCGGTTCGGCCGCGGCGCGGGCCTCGCCCAGAGCCGACGCCGGGCCGCGCTCGAGCATCAGCACGAGTCCGGCGACCCAGCCCTGCGTGCGCTCGTGCAGGCTGCGCAGCAGCGCGTCGTCGGGCGCGCTGTTCGACGCGCCGGCGGACGCGCCGGCGGACGCGCCCGCGGCGAGCCGCTGGCGGGCGACGCCGACGCACTCGTCGACGCTCAGGCGCAGCGCCTCGCGATCGAGCAGCGTGAAGTTCTCCTGCGTGCGCAGCCGCGTCAGCAGAGGCGGCGGCTCGCCGCGGCTGGTGATCACCACCGACAGGCCCGGCGGCACCTCGGCCAGCCCCTCGCGCACCGCGACGTGCACCGGCGAGTCGGCCGGCAGCTGGTGGTAGTCGTCGAACACCAGCATCGGCACGCCCTGCACCTGTTCGAAGAAGCGGCGGAACCAGTTGCGCGCGAACACCGGCAGGCCGGCGAGGTACTCGACGGTGAAGTCGGGCAGCGCGTCGGCCTTGCGGCGGCTGCGCGGCTTCGCCGCCTGCCCCAGGTAGTGGAAGAACGACGCGACGTCGGCGTCGGCGGCATCGATGCGGTACCAGGCGGCGCGCAGCCGGCGCGCCTGCAGGTAGCTGGCGACCAGCGTGGTCTTGCCGGAGCCGGCCGGCGCCGCGATCCAAACGATGCCGCCGCCTCGGCGCGCGGCGTCGAGGCGCTCGAACAGGCGCCGCCGCGGCCATGCCCGGTTCGGCTGCGGCGCCGTCAGCTTGGCCAGGCTGAGTGGCCGCCGTCCGGCAACGGTGTCCATGATCCGCCAAGCATAGGAAGTTCCTGCTCTCGTAGCAATCTCGCGAATCGACCTTCGGCGTGCTCCGGCGGCGCACTCCGGCAACGCACTCCGGCGCAGCGCTTGCGCGGCCGCAGCCGTCGCTGCATATTGGTCGCTTCGGGTCGTTTCAAGCGAGAGGGGCTCGTGCCCGCCCGTGGCCGCCGATTGCTGTACGCGCTGGCGGCGATGCTGCCAGGCCTCGTCGCCTGGAGCCTCGCGTGGGACAGTGCATGCGCCAGCGAACCGGCCCTGCAGCGAGCCCTGCGCCTGGACACGGCGCGCCTGGTCGACCGCCGCGATCCGGCGTCGCCCGCCGACATCGTCGCCGACCGGCCGAGCCCCGGCGCGGGCGCAGCAGTGTCGACACTGAAGCTGCCGACGCGCATCCGCCGCGACGACGGCAATGCGAGCGCCGTGTTCTGGCTGGAGATCGAGTTGCCGGCGCGCGATGCGATGCCGCCGGACGCGGCGATCTACCTGCCGCGCCTGAACGACGGCGGCACGTTCTACCTGAACGGCACCCCGGTGTTCGGGTTGCCGTGGTCGGACGCGCTGACCCGCGTGCGCTGGCGGCGTGCCCGCTGGTTCGCGTTGCCCGATGCATCGATCCTGCCGCACGCGAACGTCCTGGCGGTGAAGATCGTCAATCGCGACTACCTGGTCGACCTGCCGTACCTGCTGCTCGGCAACCGCGACGAGCTGGAGCGCGCGGCCGAGGATCGCCAGTGGGTCGACCAGTACGGCTCGCAGTTCACCGGGTTCACGGCGGCGATCGTCGGCGGGTTCATGCTCGCGATCTGGGCGGCGCGACGCCGCGAGGCGTACTACCTGCTGTTCGGCCTGTCGAGCCTGCTGTGGGCGGTGCGCACGCTGAACTACAGCGTCGAGACGATGCCGACCGAGCTCTGGTGGTGGTGGCGCGGCTTCCATTTCCTCACCGTCGCGCTTGCGACGATGACGCTGGCCGCGTTCTTCCACCTGTTCGCCGGGCTGTCGTTCCGGCGCTGGGTGTGGCCGCTCGGGCTGCACGCGGTGGCGGGACCGCTGCTGGTCGTCGCGAGCGACGGCCGGCTGCACGAGGCGGTCTATCGCTACTGGCAGGTGCTGCTGTTCGTCTTCATCGGGGTCGCGCTCGCGCGCCTGGCGATCTGGGGCCGGCGCAACCGGTCGGTCGAGGTCCTGGTGATCACCGTCGGCGCGCTGCTCGCGATCGCGCTTGCGGCCAACGACTATGCGACGGTCAGCGGGCTGCTTCCGGTGACGCGCGTCTACA
>DAORSF010000071.1:0-7669 GCA_035443405.1 Burkholderiaceae bacterium
CCCGCTTGGTCAACTCCATCACGTGGAACGGGTCGATCAGCGCGCTGCGGCGCGCCAGCGGATAGCGGGTGTCCATCGGGGCGAATTCTAGCCGCCCCGACCTCGATCGCGGTGGCGGGCGGGCGGCGCCGGCCCGCGCTAGCGGTAGAACAGCTCGACCAGTCCCATGCCGGTGATCGGCACGTAGGTCACCAACAGCAGTACCGCGACCAGCACGGCGATGAACCAGACGTTGATCTTCGACACCGCCCAGACGCTTTCCTTCGCGATCGAGCACGCCACCATCAGCACGCTCGCCACGGGCGGTGTCTGCTGGCCGATGCCGAGGTTGATCGTGACGATCAACCCGAAGTGCACCGGGTCGATGCCGGCCGCCTTGACCAGCGGCATCACCACCGGCACGACCAGGATGATCGCCGCGGCCGAGTGCAGGAACATGCCGAGCAGCAGGAACAGCAGGTTCAGCAGCGCGAGGATCGCCCACTTGTTGCTGGTCAGCCCGGTGACCGCCTGCGCGAGCTGCTGCGGCGCCTGCACTTCGGTCAGGTAGACGCCGAGCAGCGCCGACGTCGCGACCAGCAGCATCACGACGGCGGTCTGCGCGCCTCCCTCGATCACCGCAGCGCGCAGGTGCGCGAGATCGAGCTCGCGGTAGACGACCAGCCCGATGAACAGCGCCGCCACCACGGCCAGCGCCGCGCCCTCGGTCGCCGTGACGATGCCGCCGAAGATGCCGCCGAGAATGATCATCGGCAGCGTGAATGCCCACAGCGCCTCGCGCGCGGTTCGCCGCACCTCGCTCCAGCGGAATTGCCGCTCGATCGGAAGGTCGTACCGGCGCGCGAACCAGTAGGCCATCGCCATCAGCCCGAGGCCGCCGATGATGCCGGGCACGATGCCGGCGACGAACAGTTGCACCACCGACGCTTCGGCCATCACCGCGTACAGGATCATCGGGATCGACGGCGGGATGATCACGGCCAGCGTGGCGGCCGACGACATCACGGCAGCTGCGAGCGCCGGCGGGTAGCCCTTCTTCTTCATCGCCGGGATCGTGATCGAGCCCAGCGCCGCCACGTCGGCGACTGCCGAGCCCGAGATCTCGGCGAAGAACAGCGACGCGCCGATCGAGACCATCGCCAGGCCGCCGCGGATGAAGCCGAGCAGCGCGGTCGCGAACGCGATCAGCCGCGACGAGATCCCGGACGCGTTCATGATCGCGCCGGCCAGGATGAACAGCGGGATCGCCAGCAGCGGGAAGTTGGTCGCAGCGTTGTAGACCACGATCGGGAGGTTGGGCAGCGCGGCGCTGCCCTGGACCAGCCAGATCGCAGCGATCGCGACGACGCCCAGCGCGACCGCGATCGGCACGTTCAGCAGGACCAGCCCCAGCACGCAGGCGAACAGGAGCAGCATCTCCACGCTTGGGTCTCCCGGAAGGAATGCAGTCGTCGTTCGCCGGTCCGCGCCGGGCCGCTCAGTGCGAAGCTTCGCGGGCCGCGCCGTCGGCGGTCGCGCCGTGCGCGCGCTCCGTTCGCGCCCACGCCAGTGCCTCGGGCAGCGTCAGCAATTCGGCCACGATGATCAGCGCCGCCGAGATCGGGATCACGGACTGCACGAACGACACCGGCACCGACGGCAGGCTCACCAGCGTGTCGGTGGCGAGAACCTCGAGCACCTGCCAGCCGATCACGCCGAGCAGCGCGAAGAAGCCGATCACGAGCGCTTCGACCGCCAGCGTCACCGCGAGTCTGGGGCCCGGTGGCATCATCGCGACCAGTTCGGGGCAGCTGATGTGTCCGCGCCTGGCCGCCGCGTAGGCGGAACCGTAGAAGGTCAGCCAGGCGAGCAGGATCGACGCGACCTCGTCGTACCAGACCAGCGAATGGCCGATCGTGCGGAACACGACGCCGACCGTCACCTCGACGGCCAGCACCGTCATCAGCACGATGACGATCCATTCGAGCACGCGCTCGTACAGCTTGCGCAGCTTCAGCATCGCGTCGCCCCCCGCCCGGCCCGTGCGTTCACTTGCCGAGCGCGATCGCGTGATCGATCAGCTCCCTGGCGCCCGCCACGGCGTTGCCGAATTCGTCGTAAGTGGGCTTGCTGGCGGCGATGAACGCGTTCTTGTCGACCTCGTTGACCTGGATGCCGCTCGCCTTGATCTTCTGCAGCAGTTCGGTTTCCTGCCTCTGCGCGGTCTCGTACACGTAGGCCTGCGTCTCCTTCGCGGTCTGTTCGAGCACGCTGCGCACGTCCGCCGGCAGCGTCGCCCACTTGCGCGCGCCGACCGTCAGGTAGGCGGGCGTATAGACGTGCCCGGACAGCGACAGGTATTTCTGCACCTCGTGCAGCTTCGCGCTGTAGATCTGCGTGAACGGGTTCTCCTGGCCGTCCATCACGCCGGTCTGCAGCGCGGTGAACAATTCGGAGAACTTCATCGGGCTCGGGTTGGCGCCGTAGGCCTTGAACATCGCGACCCGCCACTTGCCTTCGGGCACGCGCAACTTGATGCCGGCGAGGTCTGCGGGCTTGCCGATCGGCTTGCGATTGTTGGTGATGTGGCGGTAGCCGTTCTCCCAGACGCCGATGATCCTCAGGCCTTTGGCCTCGGCGGCCGGCGCGAGCTTCGGCCAGACGATCTCCTTCTCGATCAGGCCCATGTGCCTGCGATCCTTCACGAGGTAAGGCATCTCGAACACGCCGAAGGTGTCCACCTCGCTGCTCATCACCGTCGACGGCAGCGCCATGTCGATCGTGCCGAGCTTGAGCTTCTGCAGCATCTCCTTGTCGCCGCCGAGCTGGCTCGAGCCGAACACCACGACCTTCGCCTTGCCGGCCAGTTTGGCGTTGGCGCGGCGCGCGAACTCGTCGGCGCTGATCTGGAACAACGACCCGGGCTCGCCGACGTGACCGAGCTTCAGTTCGAGCTCCTGCGCGCCGGCGACCGGTGCGAAGGCGAGGGCGGCGGCCAGGCCCATTGCGACGCCGAAGGCGGCTTGCCAGGCAGCGCGACGAGCAGGCAGCGCGGTTGCCGTACGGCCGCCGGCGGCGGTTCGCATCTTTGCGGGATCTTTCATCGTCTCCTCCTGGGGGTGGTTGGGTCTCGAGGACCTTGCGTCGCGGAAGCGCCCCGGGCCGGGCGGCGGGAACCGCGCGTTCAGGACATCGCCGAATCCATGCGACCGCGCTTCACGCTGCGGCGCGCTCGGCGCGCAGCGGCCTCGGCGCCGACGTCGAGAGGCTGTCCATCGCCGCCTGCACGCCGCCCTTGCGGTGCGGCACGCCGGCCAGCCCGAGCGACATTTCGACGCCGCCGAGCGTGCCGAGCAAGGACAGGTCGTTGAAGTCGCCGAGGTGGCCGATGCGGAAGACCTTGCCAGTCAACTTGCCGAGTCCCTGGCCGAGTGACAGGTTGAAGTTCTCCAACGCCAGCTTGCGCAGCGCGTCGGCGTCGTGGCCGTCCGGCACGACGACCGCCGTCAGCACGGGGCTGTATTCGGCAGGGTCCTGGCAGAGGATCTCGAGGCCCCAGGCGCGGACCGCTGCGCGGGTCGCCTCGGCGTGCCGGCGGTGGCGGGCGAACACCGCCGGAAGGCCCTCTTCGAGCAGCATTGCGATCGCCTCGTGCAGGCCGTAGAGCAGGTTCGTCGCCGGCGTGTAAGGGAAGAAGCCGCTCGTGTTCGGCGCCAGCATGTCGTTCCAGTCCCAATACGAGCGCGCGAGCCTTGCCTGCTTCGCCGCTTCGAGCGCCTTCGCGCTGACCGCGTTGAACGACAACCCGGGCGGAAGCATCAGGCCCTTCTGCGATCCCGCCACGCTGACGTCGACGCGCCACTCGTCGTGCCGGTAGTCGATCGAACCGAGCGACGAGATCGTGTCGACCATCAGAAGCGCCGGGTGATTCGCCCGGTCGATCGCGCGGCGCACCTCGTCGACTCGACTGGTGACGCCGGTCGAGGTCTCGTTGTGCACGACGCAGACCGCCCGGTAACGGCGCCCGGCGTCGGCGGCGAGGCGCGCCTCGATCGCGGCGGGATCGGCGCCATGGCGCCAGTCGCCCGGGATGAAATCGACGGCGAGCCCGAGTCGCTCCGCCATCCGCTTCCACAGCGACGCGAAGTGGCCGGTTTCGCACATCAGCACAGCGTCGCCCGGCGACATCGTGTTCACCAGCGCCGCTTCCCAGGCGCCGGTTCCCGACGCGGGAAAGATCACGACGGGTGCCGAGGTCTGGAAGATCCTGCGAATGCCGGCCAGCACCGAGCGGCCGAGCTGCTGGAACTCCGGGCCGCGGTGGTCGATCGTCGGATAGTCCATCGCGCGCAGGATCCGGTCGGGCACGTTGGTGGGCCCGGGAATCTGCAGGAAGTGACGGCCAGACGGGTGCCCGTTCAGCGCAAGACCGTTGGAGAGTTTCATCGGATGCCTCGAGGGGCCCGCTCGTGGCCCGGAATTGCTTGCTCTGGATCATTTTGTATGCAAAATTTGCGACCTGCAAGCTCGGGTCTTACCCGAACGCGCCCCAATCATTCGACGTTTGCATGCAAAACACGGTTCCATTTGCGGCTGCGACGGAACGCCGGCCGCTGCACGAGGAGGTGACCGAGCGGCTGCGCGGGCTGATCACCGAGGGAAGCCTCGCCCCAGGCGCGCGGCTGAACGAGCGTGTCCTGTGCGAGCAGCTCGGTGTGTCGCGCACGCCGCTGCGCGAAGCGTTCAAGGTCCTGGCGGCCGAGCGCCTGATCGAGCTGAGCCCCAACCGCGGGGCCAACGTCGTCGCGCTGTCGCGGGCCGACGTCGAGCAATTGTTCGAACTGATGGCCGCACTCGAGGGCCTGTCGGGCGAGCTCGCCGCCGGGCGGCGCACCCAAGCCGAGGTCGACGAGATCCGCGCGCTGCACTTCGAGATGCTGGCTGCGCATGCCCGACGCGACCTGCCCGCCTACTACGGGCTGAATCGCGGGATCCACTGCGCGATCAACCGCTGCGCGCGCAACGCCGTGCTCACCGAGACCTATGACAGCATCAATACGCGCATCCAGAACCTGCGCTTCCGTTCCAACTTCAAGCGCGAGAAATGGGACGCCGCGGTGCACGAGCACCAGCGGATGCTGGAGGCGCTCGACGCCGGGGACGGTCCTGCGCTGCGTGCGCTGCTCGAGGAGCACCTGCGCCACAAGCGCGACGCGGTGCTCGAGCAGTGGCCGGCGTCCGTGGGGGACGTCGCCGGTGCGCGCCTGGCCGGGTAGCCCGGCGCGAGCGATGCGCCGCGCGCGATGAACGCACCGGCTCCCGCCCGCGCACTGCGCGCCGCGCCGCTCGAGCGCAGCCGCCTCGCCCAGAGGCTGCGTCGCGTCCTGCGCGGCGACGTGCTGTTCGACGCTTACTCGCGCGGACGCTACGCGACCGACGCGTCGATCTACCAGGTGGACCCGGTCGGTGTCGTGGTGCCCGCGGACGAGGCCGACGTCGTCGCCGCGATCGACCTGGCGCGCGAGTCGCGGGTGCCGATCCTGCCGCGCGGGGGCGGCACCAGCCAGTGCGGGCAGACCGTCGGCGAGGCGCTGGTGATCGACAACAGCCGGCACCTGAACAAGGTCGTCGCGTTCGACCCGGAAGCGATGACCGTCGAGGTCCAGCCCGGGATCGTCCTCGACCACCTCAACGCGTGGCTCAGGCCGCGCGGCCTGTGGTACCCGGTCGACGTGTCGACTTCGGCGCAGGCGACGCTGGGCGGAATGGCCGGCAACAACTCCTGCGGTTCGCGTTCGATCGCGTACGGCAACATGGTGCACAACGTCCTCGGCATCGAAGCGGTGCTGTCGGACGGCACCACCGAGTACTTCGGGCCCTTTGGCGCCGACGCGACCCGCCCGATGGCCTCGGCGCGCACCGGGGACCTGGTATCGCGGCTGTTCGGCATCGCCGCGCGCGAACGCGACGAGATCGCGCGCGTCTGGCCGAAGGTGCTGCGCCGCGTGGGCGGCTACAACCTGGACGTGTTCCACCCGCAGTCGGAGCGCCCCTACACGGCCGACGGCTCGGTGAACCTGGCGCACCTGCTGGTCGGGTCGGAGGGAACGCTGGCGTATTTCCGGCGGCTGCTGCTGAAGCTGTCGCCGCTGCCGGCGGCGAGGGTGCTCGGGGTCGTCAACTTCCCGAGCTTTCACGCGGCGATGGACAGCGCGCAGCACATCGTCAAGCTGGGTCCGTCGGCGGTCGAGCTGGTCGACCGCACGATGATCGAGCTGTCGCGCGCCAACCCGGTATTCCGCCCGACGATCGAGTCGGCGCTGATCGAACGCGACGGTCGGGCGACCGAGGCCATCCTGCTGGTCGAGTTCAGCGGCGAGCGCCACGCGGAACTGCTTGCGCGGCTCGGGCGGCTGGTCGAGCTGATGGGCGACCTCGGGCTGCCGGGCTCGGTCGTCGAGCTAGCCGACGACGGGCGCCAGAGGGCGCTCTGGGAAGTGCGCAAGGCGGGCCTGAACATCATGATGTCGCTGAAGGGCGACGGCAAGCCGGTCAGCTTCATCGAGGACTGCGCGGTGCCCCTCGAGCACCTCGCCGAGTACACGGCGCGGCTGACCGGGGTGTTCGCGCGCCACGGCACGAAGGGCACCTGGTATGCGCACGCGTCGGTCGGGACCCTGCACGTGCGGCCGATTCTCGACATGCGCCAGGGGGGGCCGGGCGGCGGCACGGCGAAGATGCGCGCGATCGCCGAAGAGGCGTCCGCCATGGTGCGCGAGTTCAAGGGTGCGTATTCCGGCGAGCACGGCGATGGCCTGGTGCGCAGCGAATGGGTGGCGTGGCAGTTCGGGCCGCGCCTGACTCGCGCCTTCGAGGAAATCAAGGACCTGTTCGATCCGCTGGGGCTGATGAACCCGGGCAAGATCGTCAGGCCGTCGCGAATGGACGATTCGTCGCTGTTCCGTTTCCGGCCGGGGTACGCGCCGGCACCGCTCGACACCGCGCTCGACTGGTCGGCGTGGGACGTGCACAACGATCCGGCGACCGAGCGGACCACCGCGCCGGGCACTGGCGGCGACCCGGCCCGCGGGTTCGCCAAGGCCGTCGAGATGTGCAACAACAACGGCCACTGCCGCAAGTTCGATGCCGGCACGATGTGCCCGAGCTACCGCGTCACGCGCGACGAGCGCGATCTCACGCGCGGGCGCGCCAACACGCTGAGGCTGGCGCTGTCGGGCCAGCTCGGCGAGAACGCGCTGGGCTCGCAGGCGATGTACGACACGATGGCGCTTTGCGTCGGCTGCAAGGGCTGCAAGCGCGAGTGCCCGACCGGCGTCGACATGGCGCGGATGAAGACCGAGTTCCTGTTCCACTACCGCAAGCAGCACGCCACGCGGCTTCGCGAGCGGCTGGTCGCGTTCATGCCGCGCTACGCGCCGTGGCTGTCGCGCGTGCCCTGGCTGGCGAACCTGCGCGACCGGCTGCCGGGCGCGTCCTGGCTGAGCGAGCGGCTGCTCGGCCTGTCCGCGCGCCGGCGCTTGCCGCGCTGGCGTGGCGACCCCTTCACGCGCGACGACCCGCGCGGGCTGCGCGGCGCTGCCGGGGCGCCGCAGGGCGACGGACGTGACGTCGTGCTGTGGGCCGACACCTTCGACAACTACTTCGAGCCCGACAACCTGCGAGCGGCGCG
>DAORSF010000072.1:0-7661 GCA_035443405.1 Burkholderiaceae bacterium
GCGAGGAACTGCTCAAGCATCCATCGATCACGCGCGTGGTGATGGCGGAACTCGATGCCGAAGTCGTGCGCGTGGCGCGCGAGCACCTCGGCAAGGTGCATCGGGGCGCCTTCGACGATCCGCGCCTACAGGTCCGCATCGGAGACGGCTGGGCGCTGGTCGAGACGATGGCGAAGGAGGGCAACGAGCGATTCGACCTGGTCGTGCTCGACCTGACCGATCCGGACACACCCGCGCACCGCCTTTACACGCCCGACTTCTTCAGGCTGCTCAAGCGGGTGATGAACCCCGGCGCGGCGGTCATGCTGCACATCGGCTCGCCGGTCTACAAACCCGACCTGGTCCGCCGGCTGCTCGCCGACCTGTCGACGGTGTTCGCGATCGTGCGCCCGCTCGGTCTCTACGTCCCGCTCTACGGCGCGTACTGGGGAATGTGCTGCGCATCCGACACGCTCGATCCGCTCGCGCTGGAGCCCCGGATCGCGGAGCAGCGGATCGCCGATCGTGGCATAGCCGACCTGCGTTACTACAACGGCGACATCCATCGCGCGCTGTTCGCATTGCCCAACTTCTTTCGCGAACTGGTGCCTGCGCGGAGCGCCGATCGCGCGGCGCAGGCGCTCGCGCACGCGGTCCGCTGAGCCGCGCCGGCAGCCCGGCGCGCAGGCACCCGCCGCGATGCGCCCGCGCGTGCTGATCTCGACGGCCGGACCGGTCGCACCCGACGACGGGTCGATCCACGTCCTCGATGCGCGGCAGTCGCACCACCTGGTGCGCGTGCTTCGCCTGGTCGACGGCGCGCCGGTCGAGTGCTTCGACGGTGCCGGTTCACGGTTCGACGCGCGCGTCGAGCACGCCGACCCGAAGGCCTGCGCGATCCGCCTCGGCGCCCGCGTGGCAGTCGACACCGAGAGCCCGCTCCGGATCACGCTCGCACAGTGCATCAGTGCCGGCGAACGGATGGACTGGACGATCGAGAAGGCCGTCGAACTCGGCGTGCATGCGATCCAGCCGCTGGTCTCGGCGCGCACGCAGGCCAGGTTCGACGAGCAGCGACTGCAGCGCCGGCACGAGCACTGGACGCGCATCGTCGAGTCCGCCTGCATGCAGTGCGGGCGCGACCGGCTGCCGGCGCTCGCGCCTGCGCTCGGACTCGATCGCTGGCTCGGCGCCCTCGAGCCTTCGGCGCCGAGCCGGCGCGTCGTGCTCGCGCCGCAGGCAACGGCGCGGCTCGCCGAACTGCGGATCGAGCCATCGGACAGCGTCGAGCTCCTGGTCGGGCCCGAATCCGGCCTGGGCCCCGAGGAGCTGGCCGGCGCCGACGCTGCGGGCTTCTCCGCGATCCGCCTGGGCCCGCGCGTGCTGCGCACCGAAACGGCCGGAATCGCCGCGATCGCGGCGCTCCAGGCCCTTGCGGGCGATTTCTAGCCGCCCGCGACGCGCGGGCCGCCGCGCGGCCGCACCGAATAGAAGACCCGGAACGCGGTCTTGCGATCGAAGAAGAACTCCGCGGCATCCCGGAAGACGTCGAGCAGCGCGTCGCGCTGCCCCGCATCGAACTCCGGCGTATCCGGGAGGTTCGCGAGAATCACCAGGAAGCCGGGCTGGTCGGCGTGGCCGTTCGCCTCGAGGTCCGTGACGCTGTCGTACAGGGCGTCGAGGTTGTGGCCGAAGTGCGCAGGCAACGAGAACCCTCGCGCGATCTGCGCCAGCACCGAACGCTTGTCGGTCGCGCGTTCGAGGTCCACCTCGAGCACACGCTGGTCGGCTCGCTCGGCCGCGCGCTCGAGCGCATCCCGGTCGTAGGCCGTGAGCGGCAGCACGGCATGAGGCGGGATGTTGCTCAGCGTGCCCATAGGACTCACTCCCTGATGCGGCGGAAGCTGCGGTAGTGGTCGCCGGTGTAGTAATACTCGCCGGATGAGCGCGGATTCCCCCCGGCCACGATACGCCTCGCCCCGCGATCGCGCGCGCCCGGCGTGCGCACCGTGTACTCGGTGTAGTAGCCGCGGGGACGGCGCGGCAACAGGCCTTCCCGGTTGAAGAAGACGCTGCCGTCCTTGTCGTACCGGAACGGTCCGCCGCTGCGGATCCGGGCGAGCGTCTCCCCGGCTTCAGGAGGCAGCTCGTCGATCGCGACCCACCCCTGCTCGACCGTGCGCGCCGTGCACGCCTGCGCCAGCGGAAGCACCGCCATCGCGAACAGCATCAGCCATCGCGGGACGGACAGCCACCGGCGCCGGTTCATGCGCCCTATGCTAATGGAGATCCGCGGGGCTGCCTATGCGGCCGGAACGCGCGTGCGGCCGGTCGAAGCCGACCGGGGTTCCCGCTGTTCGAAGGCGATCAGGCCGCTTCCGGCTGCGCGATCGCTTCGATCGCCCGGTCGAGCGCGCTCTCGGCTTCGGCCCGCCGCGCGCGCCCCGACTCGAACATGCCGACCAGCTCGCGGCGGCTCAGCGAGCGGCCGACGTCGGGGAAACGGGTCAGCACGTACAGCTTGCTGCTCGGGCTGACCCACGCCAGTCGCAGGATCTGGCGCGTCCCGTCGAGTTCGGTCAACTCGACCAGGTCACCGCGCTGCAGCGCGTCGACCTTCGCCTCGCTTCGGCCCGACGCGAACGCCGGCGCTCCGGCGTCGCGCGCATCCGCCGGCGGCGCGCCGTGCGGCAGCGCCTGCGCACCGGCGCCATCGCCGCGCGCCTCGAAGCGCACGGTGCCGTCGGATGTCATCTGGACCGCAGCCGGTACCGCAGGCCTGGGGCGGCCGACGTTGAGCTTGGCATCCTGGATCGCGCGGGTGTGCCACTGCAGCAGCTCGTTGAAGAAGCGCTCGCGCTCGGACTGCTCGATGCCGACCGCGCCCAGTCCCTTCGTCAGGCCCTGGATCAACCGCGGCAGCAACGACGCCAGCCTCGCGATGTCCTCGGGCAGCTTCGGGGCGACGCTCCAGATCAGCAGTTCGCCGGCACGCAGCGAATCGTTCCACGCCGCGTCGGTGCCGTCGCCGTCGACCCTTGCGTGAGCCAGCGCGCGCGACCACCACCGCCCGAGGAACTCGCGCACGAACGCCGGCGTCACCGGGTCGATGCGCAACGCGATCTCGGCATGCGCGGCCTCCTGCGCGACCGACAGCGCTTCGAGGCGCTCTGCCTCGCGCGCGATCTCGGCCAGCCGCGCCGCACGGCGCTGAGCCTCGGCCTCCGCGAGCAGGTCGAAGCGGCGCATCGCCTCCTCGAAAGTCGCGAGGTCGCTGTCGAAATTCTCGATGATCCAGTCGACAGTCTCGGCGATGCCGGCGACGAGGCCCGATTCGGGTCCGACGTCTGCGTCCGGATCGGTGGCCATGTCCGAAATACGGTCGATCAGGCGACGCATCGGATGCTGTCGGCGCGCGAAGAAGCTGCGATCCAGCAGCGCCGCCTTGACCGCCACCACCTGGAGTCGCAGCAGTTGCTGCTTCACCGGGTCCGGCAGTCGCCGATCCGCGTAGATGTAGTCGAACACGAGCGACACGATCTCGACCGTCAACTGGTCGAGCGGCGAACCCTTGTCGCGCGCCTGGTCGAGCAACTTGCCGAGCAGTTGCCCGTCGCTCGCGGCGCCGGACACCGCCGGCACCGACTGGAAGCTGTGCAGTGCCTCGATCAGCGGAGGCTCGACCGTGGGGATCGGCAGATCCGCCATCCCGAACGTCGTCGGATCCGAAAGCATCCGCGCTGCCGAGCGTCTTGCGGACGGATGTCCCGCCGAGATCTGACGGATCAGGTCGTCGAAGGCATCCATGCCCGCCGAGTCCGGCACCGCCTGGCGTGCACCACCCGGGGAGGCCGTGCGCAGGTCCCGCGGCGCGCCGGCGCTCGCTTGAGAGCCGGGGGAACGGGAGCCGCCGCCGGCGAAGCCTCCGCCCGATCCGCCTGCGCCCGATCCGCCTGCGCCCCAGGCGCTGGCGCTGCTGCTGCCGCCCCCGCCGCCGCCCGCACCGCTACCACCAACACCGGCGCCACCGGCACCGCTGTTGCCGGCACCGCTGCTGCCCGCACCACCGCCACCGCCGGCACCGACGCCCGCGAATCCGCCTCGCCCGCCGAGGCCGGCGTCCATCGGCCCCGACACGTAGCCGGCCGCGGCGCCCTCGGAGGCTCCGGCGAAATCCCGGGGAGCGCCGTGAACGGAGAAGCCGCCCGGCGCTCCCGACACGTCGGCGCCCCATGCAGCCGACGCCTGGGGAGCACCACTGGCGGATGGCGCGATCTCGCCGGCATGCCGGCGCCCTTCAGCGCTCGGCACCACCCGGGGCCTGATGCGCGGCAGGATGCGGTTGTTCCGCAGGCGCTCGTTGACGGTCGAGTAGACCTCGTTGAGGTGCGCCGAAACGTGCGGTTCGAAGGCCTGCATCAGTGCCGAACGGACGTCGACCGGTGATCCCAGCTGGTCGAGCGCGCTTCTCAGCGCCTCGAACACGGCCTCGGGCGAAGCCGGATGGTCGTTCTCGTCGAACCAGTCGCGGTCGAGCAGCGCGGCCAGTCGCGCACGCACACCGAGAACCTCGTCCGGGTCGAGCTTGCCACGCGCGCGCTGCACCAGTCGGTCGACGACGATCCGGCTGTCGATCGCCTCGTCGCCGACGAGCGAAAGCTCGCCGCCTTCCGCCGGCGCGTCGGCCTGCGCGGCGCGGTTGAACATCCTTCGCTCGAACACGTCGGCGAACGCCTGCCTGAAACGGAACTCGATGTCGCTGCGGTGGGTTCGCACCATCGACACCGCGTCGAGGATCGCCTGCTGGGCGTCGCGCCGCATCTCCTTCATCGCCATCGCGGTGAGCTCGTCGCTCATCCGGTCGAGTGCCTCGCTGATCACCCTGGCGAGGCGCGAGATCACCATGTCGCGGCAGTCTTCGAGCAGCTCGAAGCGTCGGCGCGGATCGATGTTCACGCGCATCGAATCGTCGTCGATCGTGGCAGCGGCTTCTCGGGTGTCGGCGGGCATGGGATTGCGCAGGGCGTACGAACATGGGCCGTCGCGGACGACCGGATCGGCTGCATGCTAGATGCCGCGTTCGCTCCCGGTCAACGAATCCGGGACCGGCGGTGCCCGGTCGGGGGCGATGCCGCCCGCCCGGCCGATGGACGGTCGTTCCGCGGTCCCTGGCGGCGTGCCCGCCAGGCCGCGACGCGCAGCGCAGATCAGCGCTCGACGCTCGCGTCGATCACGGTCCAGGCTGTCATGTTGACGAGGCGGCGCACCGTCGCAGACGCGGTCAGGATGTGCACCGGCCGCGCTGCGCCGAGCAGGACCGGCCCGATCGCGACGTTGTTCCCGGCGGCGGTCTTGAGGAGGTTGTAGGCGATGTTGGCCGCGTCGATTCCCGGCAGGACGAGCAGGTTCGCATCGCCGGTCAAGGTCGAGCGCGGCATGATCCGCCGGCGCAATCCGGCGTCGAGCGCGACGTCGCCGTGCATCTCGCCGTCGACCTCGAGTTCGGGCGCGCGCTCGCGGATCAGTGCCAGCGCGTCGCGCATCTTGACCGCGTCGGCGTGGTTCGACGTTCCGAAGTTGGAGTGCGACAGCAGCGCCGCCTTCGGCATGATGCCGAAGCGCCTCAACTCGTCCGCCGCCATCAGCGTGATCTCCGCGACCTGGTGCGCATCGGGGTCGGCGTTGACGTGCGTGTCGACCAGCGTCACCTGCCGGTTGGGCAGCATCAGCGTGTTCATCGCCGCGTAGACGCTCGCGCCGGGGCGCTTGCCGATCACCTGCTCGATGTAGTTCAGGTGCGGCGCGAACGGGCCGAAGGTGCCGCAGATCAGGCCGTCGGCATCGCCCATGTGCACCATCATCGCGCCGATCAGCGTCAGGCGCCGTCGCATCTCGATCTGCGCGTACTCCTCGGTGATGCCGCGACGGTCGGTCAGGCGGTGGTACTCCTGCCAGTACGCCCGGTATCGATCGTCCCACTCGGGGTTCACGATCTCGAAGTCGGTGCCCGGCTTCATCCGCAACCCGAAGCGCTCGAGGCGCCGCTCGATCACCGCCGGACGGCCGATGACGATCGGCCGCGCCAGCCTCTCGTCCGCAACCACCTGGACCGCGCGCAGCACGCGCTCGTCCTCGCCCTCGGCGTAGACGATTCGCCGCCCCGAGACGCGACGGGCCGCCGCGAAGATCGGCCGCATGAAGTGACCCGAGTGATAGACGAACTGCTCGAGCTGCGTGTGATACGCATCGAAGTCGGTGATCGGCCGCGTCGCGACGCCAGACGACATGGCCGCCTTCGCGACCGCCGGCGCGATCTTGACGATCAGCCGCGGGTCGAAGGGTTTCGGGATCAGGTACTCGGGGCCGAAGGCCATGTTCGGTGCGCCGTACGCGGTCGCGACGATGTCCGACATCTCGGCGCGCGCGAGTTCCGCGACCGCGTCGACCGCCGCGATCTCCATTTCGCGCGTGATCGTCGTCGCGCCGACGTCGAGCGTTCCGCGAAACACGAACGGAAAGCACAGCACGTTGTTGACCTGGTTCGGATAGTCGGTGCGGCCGGTCGCGATCACCGCGTCGTCGCGGACCGCCTTGACCTCCTCCGGCATGATCTCCGGCGTCGGGTTGGCGAGCGCGAAGACCAGCGGACGACTGGCCATCCTCGCAACCATGTCCTGCTTCAGCACACCGCCTGCCGACAGGCCGAGGAAGATGTCGGCGTCGCCGATGATGTCGCCGAG
Source organism: Burkholderiaceae bacterium (assembly GCA_035443405.1). Classification (GTDB taxonomy): domain Bacteria; phylum Pseudomonadota; class Gammaproteobacteria; order Burkholderiales; family Burkholderiaceae_E; genus Zeimonas. The sequence goes on from DAORSF010000072.1 coordinate 6,720, forward strand.
GCCGCGGTGCGGCGTGTCCTGCGCGAAACGCTCCTTGGCCGGATCCATCAGCTCGGTCCGGCCGCGATGAACGACGCCTGCGATGTCGGCCACCCAGATGTTGGCCAGCGGCAGCCCGAGATCGACGAGCAGGTCCAGGCAGGCGAGCGCGGCTGCGCCGGCGCCGCTGCAGACGAGCTTGACCTTGCCGATGTCCTTGCCGACCACCCGGAGGCCGTTGATGATCGCGGCGCCGACGACGATCGCGGTGCCATGCTGGTCGTCGTGGAACACCGGGATCTTCAGCCGCTCGCGCAGGCGCCGCTCGACGTAGAAGCAGTCCGGCGCCTTGATGTCCTCGAGGTTGATGCCGCCGAAGGTCGGCTCGAGCGCGGCGATCACGTCGACGAGCCGGTCGAGGTCGCGCTCGTTCAGCTCGATGTCGAACACGTCGATGCCGGCGAACTTCTTGAACAGCACCGCCTTGCCTTCCATCACCGGCTTGGCGGCGAGCGGCCCGATGTCGCCGAGCCCCAGAACGGCCGTACCGTTGGTGACGACCCCGACGAGGTTTCCGCGGCTCGTGTACCGGAAGGCGTTGGCGGGATCGGCGACGATCTCCTCGCATGCCGCCGCGACGCCCGGCGAGTACGCCATCGCGAGGTCGTGCTGCGTGAGCAACTGCTTGGTGGGCGTGACCGAGATCTTCCCGGGACTGCCCTGTTCGTGGTACTCGAGCGCGGCCTTGCGCAGATCTGAGGGCGTCGACTTGGGCATCTGGAATCGGAACCTCTCGGCTCGGAAGAGCGACGGATTATCCGTCCGCGGACAGGTAATGACAAACGCGCCAGGGCCTGTTCAGCCCTGGGCCAGCGCCCGCTCGAGAACGCGCGCGACGTGCTCGGCCTGGCGCTGCGCGCCGTCGGCGATCTGGTGGCGGCAACTCGTGCCGTCGGCGACCAC
>DAORSF010000073.1:0-7564 GCA_035443405.1 Burkholderiaceae bacterium
GCACGCACGGGGAATGGCTGTGGCTGCTTCCTTCCGGACCTGACCAGGTTGACCACGCCGCACTGCGGGGAGGCCCGCCCGCGGCGATTCTATCAGCCGCACCCGCGGCGCCTCGCCCCGACCCGCCGGAGGCGGCGGCCGCTGTGCTATGTTTGCCGGACTTGCAGGAGCAGAAATGACCATCAAGCACGTATCCGACGCAACGTTCGAGCAGGACGTACTGAAGTCCGACGAGCCGGTGCTCGTCGATTACTGGGCCGAATGGTGCGGCCCGTGCAAGATGATCGCCCCGATCCTCGACGAGGTGTCGCGCGACTACGCGGGCAAGCTGCAGGTCGTCAAGGTCAACGTCGACGAAAACCAGTCGGTGCCGGCCAAGTACGGCATCCGCGGCATCCCCACGCTGATGCTGTTCCGGAACGGCGCCGTGGTCGACACCAAGGTCGGCGCGCTTTCGAAATCGCAACTGACGCTGTTTCTGGACAGCCATCTCTGATTCGTTGTAAGCTTCCAGCCGCCCGAGGGTTCGCGCGGCTCTGCCGTTCGCGCCTCCCGGCTGCCGGCGGCTGACGCCGGGGCGGGCCGCGGAGACCGATCCGTCGACCGCAAGTCCCGCCCCCGCCGTCCACGGGCTTCACCCGCCCGCACCCCGATCCGAACCTCCAGCGGCCCGCCAGCCGCGCCCCTGATTTCCGTCCGTTCGCAGCACAGCCCCCTGCGGGGAGAACCACCCGATGCACCTGTCCGAATTGAAGTCGCTGCACGTCTCGCAGCTGATCGAGATGGCCACCGGCCTCGAGATCGAGAGCCCCCAGCGCATGCGCAAGCAGGAGCTGATGTTCGCGATCCTCAAGCGCAAGGCCAAGACCGGGGAGACGATCTTCGGCGACGGTTGCCTCGAAGTGCTGCCCGACGGCTTCGGCTTCCTGCGCTCTCCCGAGACCTCGTACCTGGCGAGCACCGACGACATCTACATCTCGCCGTCGCAGATCCGCCGCTTCAACCTGCACACCGGCGACTCGATCGAGGGCGAGGTGCGCACGCCGAAGGAAGGCGAGCGCTACTTCGCGCTGGTGAAGGTCGACAAGATCAACGGCGAGCCGCCCGAGGCGAGCAAGAACAAGATCCTGTTCGAGAACCTCACGCCGCTGCACCCGAACAAGCCGATGGTGCTCGAGCGCGACATCAAGGCCGAGGAGAACATCACCGGGCGGATCATCGACATGATCGCCCCGATCGGCAAGGGCCAGCGCGGACTGATCGTCGCGCCGCCGAAGGCCGGCAAGACGGTGCTGATGCAGCACATCGCGCACGCGATCACCTCCAACCACCCCGACGTCGTGCTGATCGTGATGCTGATCGACGAGCGTCCCGAGGAGGTCACCGAGATGACCCGCTCGGTGCGCGGCGAGGTGGTCGCGTCGACCTTCGACGAACCGGCCACGCGACACGTGCAGGTCGCCGAAATGGTGATCGAGAAAGCCAAGCGGCTGGTCGAGCACAAGAAGGACGTCGTCATCCTGCTCGATTCGATCACCCGCCTGGCGCGCGCGTACAACACCGTCGTGCCCGCTTCGGGCAAGGTGCTGACCGGCGGCGTCGACGCCAACGCACTTCAGCGACCGAAGCGCTTCTTCGGCGCCGCGCGCAACATCGAGGAAGGCGGCTCGCTCACCATCATCGCCACTGCGCTGATCGACACCGGCAGCCGGATGGACGAGGTGATCTACGAGGAGTTCAAGGGCACCGGCAACATGGAGTTGCACCTGAACCGCCGGATGATGGAGAAGCGCGTCTACCCCGCGATCGACATCAATCGCTCGGGCACGCGCCGCGAGGAGTTGCTGATCAAGGCCGAGGTGCTGCAGAAGATCTGGATCCTGCGCAAGCTGCTGCACGACATGGACGAGCTCGAGGCGATGGAGTTCCTGCTCGACAAGGTGCGCCAGACCAAGAGCAACCAGGAATTCTTCGACATGATGCGCCGCGGCAGCTGAGTCCGCGGCCGGCTTGCGCCCGTGCCCGCCAAACGCTTACAATTCAAGGCTTTGCTGTCGACCCCCGGGCTTACGTACATCGTGCCGGCCGACGCCGGCAACCGGAATTCGGAGATCCCGACATGAAACAAGGCATCCACCCCGACTACCGTGAAGTCGTCTTCATGGACATGTCGAACGGCTTCAAGTTCGTCACGAAATCGACGGTCGCCACGCGCGAGAAAGTCAAGATGGACGACGGGAAGGAGTACCCGCTGGTCAAGCTCGACGTGACGTCCGAGTCGCACCCGTTCTACACCGGTGCGCAGCAGCGGATCATCGAGACCGGCCGGGTCGAGAAGTTCCGCCAGAAGTTCGCCCGCGGCGCGAAGTAGGCCCCTCCCGCGGTGGATCGCCACCGCGGCGATCCCCAGATCGCCGTCGACGTCGACGGCCGCGGCGCCGGAACCGTTCCGGTGCCGCCCGGAAAGGCAGCGCCCGCTGCCTTTTTTGATTTATCGTTTCGCGCAGGCCGGCGATCCGCCTGCCCCGCAGTGCACATCGCCCGCTCCAACGCCCGCCGCACGACGGGCCGCGACGGGCGCTCTCGCCGGCGCGCATGAAACCGTTCATCGTCACCGAGCTCGAAGCAGGCAAGCTGCCGCGATGGGGCCTGCTGCTGCTGTGCGCGCTCTACACGCTGCCGGGCTTCATCGGCCGCGATCCGTGGCGCACGCAGGACGCCGCCGGCTTCGGCATCGCCTTGTCGATGATGCGCGGCGACGCGAGCGACTGGCTGATGCCCAACATCGCCAACCTGTCGATGGCCTCCGAAGGGCCGCTGCCGTTCTGGATCGCCGCGCTGCTCGGCGGTGCCGTGGCGCCCGTGTTCGGAGAGCACGGCGGCGTGCGCCTCGCGGTCGTCGCACTGCTGACGCTCGCGCTGGTGCTGGTCTGGTACACGGCCTACGGCCTGGCGCGCAGGCCCGGAGTTCAGCCGTCCGACCCGTTCGGCGCGTCCGCGTCGCAGGTCGACTACGGTCGGGCGATTGCCGACTCCGGCCTGCTGGTGCTGATGGCCACCTTCGGGCTGATCGTGCGCATGCACGAGACGACGGGCGACCCTGCGCAGGTGGCGTGGATCGCAGCGTTCCTGTTCGGCTGCACGCTGGCTCTCGATCGACCGGCGATCGGCGCGGCGGTCGCAGGCGCGGCGATCGCCGCCACGCTCGCCAGCCGCGGCGCCGGCACGGCCGCTGCACTGCTGCTGGTCCTGGTCGTCCTGCCGCTGGCCTCCCGCGCCTATCGGTTCGTCGGATGGCGCGTGCTGCCGATCGCCGTGGCGGTCGCGATCGCCGGCGCACTCCCCTGGCCGCTGCTGCTGGCCGCGGGCGGCGAGGTCGGGCGCGGCCACCTGCGCGACTGGGCCACGTGGAACCTCGGCTCGATCTCCGGGCCGACCGTCGACTCGCTGTTCTACTTCGCTCGCACCGCGCCGTGGTTCTTCTGGCCGGCATGGCCGGTCGCGCTGTGGGCGGCGTGGCGGTGGCGCGGCCGCTGGGGCGAGCCCGCCGTCGCCCTTCCGATGCTGACCGCCGGCGCCCTCGCGCTGCGCGCGCTGGTCTCGCCTTCGGGTGCCGAGACCTGGCTGCTGCCGGTGACGGTGCCGCTGGCGATGCTGGCGGCGGTCGGGTTGCCGACGCTCAAGCGCGGCATCGTCAGCCTGATCGACTGGTTCGCCGTCGCCAGCTTCTCGCTGTTCGGCATCGTGATCTGGGCGTACTGGGTCGCGCTGATGACCGGCTTTCCGCCGCGCATGGCGTACCGGGCGAGCCGGATCGCGCCCGGCTTCACGCCCGACTGGATCGTCGCCGAGATCGTGCTCGGCGGCCTGGCGACGCTCGCCTGGCTGCTGCTGGTGCGCTGGCGCGCGTCGCGCCAGCCGCGCATGATCTGGCGTGCGATGGCGCTGTCGTGCGGCGGCCTGGTGCTGGCGTGGTTCCTGCTGATGACGCTGTGGCTGCCGGTCTTCAACGAACGCAACACGTATCGTGAGGTCGCGACGCAGCTCGCCTCGGCATTCGACTCCCGCGACGGCTGCGTGACCACGCAGGACCTCGAGCGCGCGCCGCGCGCGAGCTTCCACTACTTCGCGCACCTGCGCTTCGCCGACCGCGGCGAGCGCTGTGACTGGCTGCTGATCCAGGACGACGGGCCGATGGCGCGCACCGTTGCCAACCCGCAGCCGGGCTGGACGCTGCGCTGGCAGGGCCAGCGACGCAGCGACCGAGACGAGCGATTCAGGCTCTACGAACGGGAAGCCGGCCGGCGCGCGCCCACCGGTCGATGACGAAGGACATCCTGAAGCTGGCGTGGCCGGTCTTCATCGGCCAGCTCGCGGTCATGCTGAACGGCGTGATCGACACGATCATGGCCGGCCGCCTGTCGGCGGTCGACGTCGCGGCGGTCGGCCTCGGCGCCAGCATCTACGTCAGCGTCTACATCGGGCTCATGGGCGTGCTCCTCGCGCTGAGCCCCATCGTCGCGCAGCACTACGGCGCGCGCCGCCTCGAACAGATCGGGCCGGAGACGCACCAGGCGGCGTGGCTCGCACTGATGCTGTCGGTCCCCGGCTGCGCGGCGCTCGCGGCGAGCGACCTGTGGCTCGCCCTCAGCGCGCCGCCGCCGGAAGTCGCGGCGATGGCCCGCACCTACCTTTGGGCGACCGCGGCCGGACTGCCGGCGGCGCTGTTCTTCCGCGTCTTCCATGCGCTGTCGAACGCGATCGCGCGTCCCAACGCCGTCATGGCGATCAACCTCGCAGGCGCCGTGCTCAAGGTGCCGCTGAATGCGTTGTTCATGAACGGCTGGCACGCGGGCGACACGGTCGTCGTTCCGGCCCTCGGCGGCGCGGGATGCGGCGTGGCGACCGCGATCCTGGCGTGGCTGTCGTTGCTGCTGGCGCTCGCCGCGCTGCGCGTCGAGCCGCTCTACCGCCGGCTCGGCGTGGTCGGCGGATGGCCCGGACGGCCGGACGTCGCACGGCTGCGCGGCCTGCTCGCGCTCGGGCTTCCGATCGGCGCCACCTATCTCGTCGAGGTCACGTCGTTCACGTTCATGGCGGTGTTCCTCGCCCGGCTCGGTGCGACGACCGCGGCGAGCCACCAGATCGCGGCGAACCTCGCCGCGCTGGTCTACATGCTTCCGCTCGCGCTGGGGACGGCCACCGGCGTGCTCGTCGCGCAGTCGCTCGGCGCCGCCCGAGCCGGCGAGGCGCGCGAGCGCGCGTGGGCGGGAATCCGGATCGCGCTGGCGTGCGCGGCAGCCATAGGCATCGCGCTGTTCGTGCTGCGCGAGCGGCTCGCGGCGATCTACACCACCGATCCCGTGCTGGTCGCTGCCGCCGTGCCGTTGCTCGCGCTGGTCGCGATGTTCCAGCTGTTCGATGCGGTGCAGGCGATGTGCTCGTTCATCCTGCGCGCCTACCGGATCACGACGCTGCCGATGCTGGTCTACGTGTTCAGCCTGTGGGGCGTGGGATTGGGTGGCGGCTGGTGGCTGGCGTTCGTCGTCGGCACTTCGACGCACACATGGGCCGCCGAGGTCGCGGGCGCGCGCGGCTTCTGGATCGCCGCCGGCTCGAGCCTGGCGCTCGCGGCAGCGTGCCTCGCGACGCTCCTCGCGCGCGTGTGGCGCGCCACCGGCACCGGTCAGGCGACGGGCGTCGCCGCCAGGAACCGGTCGCGATAGTGGCGCAGTTCGTCGATCGACTCCGCGATGTCGGCCAGCGCCGTGTGGGCGCTGCGCTTGACGAAGGCCTTCGCGACGTCCGGACGCCAGCGTCTGCTCAATTCCTTGAGCGTGCTGACGTCGATGTTGCGGTAGTGGAAGTGCGCCTCGAGCCGGGGCATGTATCGCGCCATGAAGCGGCGGTCCTGGCAGATCGAGTTGCCGCACATCGGCGACTTGCCGCTCGGCACCAGCGGGGCCAGGAAGTCGAGCAGCGCCTGCTCGGCGCTGGCCTCGGTCCACGGCGACACGACGACCCGGTCGACCAGCCCGGAACGGCCGTGTGTCGCGCGGTTCCACTGGTCCATGGCGTCGAGCACCGCGGCCGGCTGACGAATCGCGATGGCTTCGCTCTGAGCGACGACGTTCAACGAGTCGTCGGTGACCACGATCGCCACCTCGATGATGCGGTCGACGACCGGGTTCAGCCCGGTCATCTCCATGTCCACCCATACGAGCAGCGACTCGTCCGGCCGGCGCGGCGCGGCGGATCCCTCCCCGGTTGCGGGGACAGGATCGGCCGGCACGGTCTGCTGTGACATAATTTTTTTCTCCGTCACCGATTTTCGCACAGCGTTCGCCTTGACCGCCGCCGTCTTCTCCGTACTGTTCGCCGCCGCGCTGACGCTCTCCATCGCGGTGCGCTTCTGGCTGGCCACGCGCCAGGTGCGGCACGTTTCGCGACATCGCGACGCCGTGCCGGCCGACTTCGCAGGTCGCATCACGCTTCAAGCGCATCGCCGGGCGGCGGACTACACGGTCGCGCGGGTTCGGCTCGGCATGGTCGAGACGGTGATCGGCGCGATGCTGCTGCTCGGCTTCACGCTGTTCGGCGGCCTGCAGTGGCTGCTCGACGTGCTCGCACAGTGGCTTCCGCAACGGCCGTTCGCACGACAGATCGCCTTCGTCGCGGCGGTCGCGCTGATCGGCGCGCTGGTCGACCTGCCCGTCGCGTGGTACCGGCAGTTCCGGCTCGAGCAGCGCTTCGGCTTCAATCGAATGACGCCGCCCCTGTTCATCAGCGACGCGTTCAAGGGAGCGGCCGTCGCCTCGGCGCTCGGACTGCCGCTGCTCGCGCTCGTGCTGTGGCTGATGCGCAGCGCGGGCGGGCTCTGGTGGCTGTGGGCCTGGGGCGCCTGGGTCGCGTTCAACCTTGCCATCCTGGTGCTGTACCCGACCGTCATCGCACCGATGTTCAATCGCTTCGAGCCGCTCGCAGACGGCGCCGTGCGCCAGCGCGTCGAGGCACTGCTGGCCCGATGCGGCTTCGCGTCCAGGGGCCTGTTCGTGATGGACGGCAGTCGTCGGTCCGCGCACGGCAACGCATACTTCACGGGGCTGGGCCGCAGCAAGCGCATCGTCTTCTTCGACACGCTGCTGGCGCGGCTCGAACCCGACGAGGTCGAAGCAGTGCTCGCGCACGAGCTCGGCCACTTCAGCCGTCGGCACGTGCTCAAGCGGATCGCACTGATGTTCGCCGCCAGCCTTGCCGGACTGTGGCTGCTCGGCTGGCTGTCGCGCCAGGCATGGTTCTACCAGGGCCTCGGCGTGACGCCCGGCGCCGGCGAGTTCGACGCTGCCGCGCTCGTGCTGTTCTTCCTGGCGCTGCCGGTGTTCACGTTCGTGCTGCAACCGCTGGCCAGCTGGGCGTCGCGTCGTCACGAGTTCGAGGCCGACGCGTTCGCGGCCGCGCACGCGCGCGCTCAGGACCTGGTCAGCGCGCTGGTCAAGCTCTACGAAGACAATGCGTCGACCCTGACACCCGACCCGGTGCACTCGGCGTTCTACGATTCCCATCC
>DAORSF010000074.1:0-7493 GCA_035443405.1 Burkholderiaceae bacterium
GTGTCCGAGGACATCACCGGCGCGATCGCCGACTCGGTCAACTACACGGTCGAGGAGCTGCGCAACCTCGTGTCGCGGATCAACACGACCGCCGAGCTGGTGAACGATGCGTCGTCGAAGGCGCAGATGACCGCGTCGAGCCTGCAGGCAGCGAGCGAGCAGCAGTCGCGAGAGATTCGCGAGACCGGCGAGGCCGTGCTGCGCATGGCGCACCAGATCAACGACGTGTCGGCGCGCGCCGCCGAGTCGGTGAAGGTCGCGCGGCAGTCGCTGGGCGCTTCCGAGGACGGATCGCGCGCGGTGAACAATGCGATCACCGGCATGAACGGCATCCGCGACCAGATCCAGGAGACCGCCAAGCGAATCAAGCGCCTGGGCGAGTCGTCGCAGGAGATCGGCGAGATCGTCGAGCTGATCTCGGACATCACGGAGCAGACCAACGTGCTGGCGCTGAATGCCGCCATCCAGGCCGCGTCGGCCGGCGAGGCGGGACGCGGCTTCACGATCGTCGCGGAGGAGGTGCAGCGGCTGGCCGAGCGCTCCGCCGAAGCGACCAAGCAGATCTCCGCGCTGATCCGCACGATCCAGACCGACACCGCCGACGCGGTCTCGGCGATGGAGCGCAGCACGCAGGGCGTGGTCGAAGGGACCAAGCTGTCGGACGAGGCGGGTCGGGCGCTGGGCGAGATCGGCCGCGTGTCGACGACGCTGGCCGAACTGATCGACGACTTCTCGAACACGACGTCGCGGCAGGCGGCGTCCGCAGGCACGGTCGCGCAGTCGATCCAGCGCATCCTGCTGGTGACGGAGCAGACGAGCGAGGGCACGCTGCAGACGGCCGGGTCGATCCGCCAGCTCTCCGAGCTCGCACACGAGCTCAAGAGCTCGGTGTCGCGATTCAAGGTTGCCTGACGGGTAGCCGCCGCGATGACTCACGATACCCGCCGCGACCTGACCGAGACGCCGGACCTTGCCACGCTCTCGTGGTGCCTGGGCGAGATCCGCGGGGCCTTGTCCGCCAGCGAGGCGAAGCTGCGCGAGCAGCTCTCTCGCGGCGACGACGGCGACGACCTGTCGGCGCTGCGCGCCGCGCGCACGTCGCTGCACCAGGCGCACGGCGCGCTCGCCGTCGTCGACCTGCAGGGCGTTTCGCTGCTCAGCGCCGAGGCCGAGACGCTGCTGGACCTCGTCGAGCGCGCGCAGCTGCGCCTGTCGCGCGAGCTGGTCGAGCGCGTCGCGCGCAGCTTCGCGGCGTTGACCGAGTATCTCGACGAGCTGTTGCTCGGCGAGCCGCAGCAGCCGCTTTCCCTGTTCCCGTACTACCGGGAGCTGCTCGAGGCGCGAGGCGCCGAGCGGGTGCATCCCGCCGACCTGTTCGTCGTGCCGGTCTCGGCGCAGCTGGTGGTCGCCGACGCGGTGGTGAACGAGCTCCCGACTGCCGAACTGGCCGCCGCGCGCGCGCAGTTCGAGCGGGGCCTGCTGCAGGTGCTGCGCAACCCGGGCGATACCGCCGCGATCGCCGCGCTGCACGCATCGATCGACGCGGTCGAATCGTCGCAGGTCGGCGCAAGGCACCCGACCTTCTGGAAGGTGGCGCTGGCGTTCTTCGAGGCGCTGCGCGATCGCGCAATCGAGCTCGACGTCTACGGCAAGCGCCTGCTGGCGCGGATGAACCTGCAGTTGCGGCGTTCGATCGCCGACGGGGCGCCGGTCGCCGAGCGCCTGATGAAGGACGCGCTGTTCGCGCTCGCGCGCGCCGACGCCGGGAAAGCAGGCTCGCCGCTGCTCGCCGAAGTGCGTCGCGCATTCGCGCTCGACGGCAGCGTGCCAGCCGACTTCGACGTGCCGCGCTTCGGCCGTGTCGACGCGCGCGCGGTGACGGCGGCGCGCGAGGCCGTCGCGCGCGCCAAGCCGGCATGGGAGAAGCTCGTGCGGGGCAGCCAGCCCGACCTGGCCGCCTTCGCCCAGTCGATCGCGGCGCTCAAGGCGGCCGTGGCGCGACTGCCGGGCGACGGCATCCGCGCGCTCGCCGACGCCTTCACCGAAACCAGCCGCGTGCTCGCGCTCGCGTCGACGCCGGTGCCTGAGGCGCTGGCCCTCGAAGGCGCGTCGGCGCTGCTCTTCGCCGAGCAGGTCTTCGAGCGCGCGTTCAAGGGACGGGCTGACCTCGACGCGCGCGCCGGCGAGATGGCCTCGCGCCTGGCGCAGGCGGCCGCCGGATCGCCGCCCGACGACCAGATGCCCCAGTGGCTGCGCGACCTGAGCCATGCGGCGCAGGAACGCCTGACGATGGCCAGCTTCATCGCCGAGGCCCAGGGAAGCCTGCGGTCGGCCGAACAGGCGCTCGATTCGTTCTTCCGAGACCCGACGCAACGCGCGGAGTTGCCTCAGACGGTGCGTCAGCTGCACCAGGTCGCCGGCGCGCTGCAACTGCTTGGCCACGGCGACGCCGCCGCGGCCGCCACGAACGCCGGTGAGCGCGTGCAAGCGTTCATCGCCGCCGAAGCCGGGCCTTCCCGCGACGATTGCGAACTCGTCGCGTCGAGCCTCGGCGCGCTCGGCTTCTTCATCGACGGCCTGCAGCAGCCGGGACGCTCGAGCACGCGTTTCGCGTTCGACGCGGTCACCGGTCGATTCAGCGCGGCGCTGGCCGAACCGCGACGCGAGGCACCGTCGGTGGTCGTCGCACTCGAAGCCGCGGCCGCGAGGGCGCCGCGGGCACCCTCGCCGGACACGGCCGAGTACCTGCTGGCGGGACATTCGCAGCGCGCCGGGGAGCTGATCGGATCGCTCAGGCAGGCGCCGCACGACGCCGCGCTGCGCAGCGAACTGCGCGAGACGCTCGAGCAGATGCGCGACGACGCGCAGCTGGTCGACGACGGTGCGCTCAAGGCGCGCGCCAGCGAGGCGATCGCGCTGCTCGATGCCGGCGCGGAGGCCGACAAGGCGTCGCTGCAGGCGACGCTGGACGGCATCGCGGGCACGCGTGCCGAAGCGGCTCAGCCGCCGCAGATCGAACCCGAGCGCGACGCGGCCGAGATCGACAGCGAACTGCTCGAGATCTTCCTCGGCGAGGCGCAGGAGGTGCTCGCGGCGATCACCGAGGCTGCGGCGCAGTCGCGCCGGGCGCCGGCCGACCAGGCGTTCCTGACCACGATCCGTCGCGGCTTCCACACACTGAAGGGGTCGAGCCGCATGGTCGGCCTGACCGAGTTCGGCGAGGCCGGCTGGTCGATGGAGCAGGTGCTCAACCTGTGGCTGGCCGAGGAGCGCGCAGGCACGCCGGCACTCCATTCGCTGATCGCGATCGCCTGCCAGCGCTTCGAACGGTGGGTGGGCCTGCTGCAACGAGGCGACGCGTTCCGGCTCGATCCTTTGCCGATGATCGCCGCCGCAACGGCGCTGCGCGAGGCGCAGCCGCACGAAGCGGCCTTCGAGGCGCTGGCCGCGCAGGCCGACGAAACCGGGGCCGCGCAGGTCGCCGGACCGGCGATCGAGGCCGTCGTCGCCGGCGAGCCCGCCGAGGTCGCGGAGCCGATCGTCGTCGAGGGACTGGCTGCAGACCAGGAGTCGGCGGTTGTCGAGGAGCGGGCCGATGCGGCCCCGATCGAGGTCACCGAGGCGTTCGAGGTCACGGAGGCGTTCGAGGTCACGGAACCGGTGGGCCTCGCGGAGCCCGATGTCGCGGCGCCGGTCGTCGCCGAAGTGCGGGTGGGCGACCGCACGATCAGCCGCCCGCTCTACGACATCTTCCTGTCCGAGGCCGACGACCTGATTGCCACGCTGGCCGACGACGTCGCGTCGTGGGCCGACGAGTCGACCCGTCCCGCGACCGATAATGCGCAACGCGCGATGCACTCGTTGAAGGGCAGCGCGGCGCTGGTCGAGCTGCATGGCGTGCAGGCCATGGCAGAACAGCTCGAGACCTTCCTGTTGCGCCAGCGGGCGTCGGGTCGCGCGATGAGCGCAGAGGACCTGGCCGACTACGCCCGCACGATCGAGCGGATGCAGGCGATGCTGCACCGCTTCGCTGCCGGCAGCGTGCCGGGCGAAGAACCGGAAGCGCTGGCGCTGGCCCATGCGCTCGCGAGCCGCTGGGATCCGCGCAACGAGAGCCAGGCGCAACTGGAGCCGTCTGCCGCGGACGCCGTGCCGGCGAGCGAACTCGACGAGGAACTGCTGCCGATCTTCGTCGAGGAGGCGACCGACTTCCTGCCGCAGATCGGCGAGAACCTTCGACGCTGGCACGGTGCGCCGGCCGATCGCTCGCTGCAGCAGCTTCTGATGCGCCATCTGCACACGATCAAGGGCAGCGCCAGGATGGCCGGGGCGATGGAGCTCGGCCAACTGGTGCACGAGATGGAGACCCGCATCGAGGCGGCCAGCGTCCTGTCGGTCGTCCCGACCGCGCTGATCGAAGAGCTGATCGCCGACTACGATGGCGCCGTCGCGATGTTCGAGGCGATCCGCGATCCCGCGAAGCGGGAGAAGACGAGACGGGCGGCAGCCGCACCAGTCGCCAGTGAGGCGGCAGGCGTCGACGCTGCGTTGCCGAGTGCAGAAGCCGAGACGCCGGGTGTCGAAGCCGCGGCGTCGAGCTCCGACGCCGAAACGCCGAGTGCCGGGACCGCCAGTGCCGGAACGGCGCCGCCGCAGCCGGTCGCGGTCGCGGCGCCGTCGGTTCCCGCGAAGACCGTGGCCAGTCCCGCGGTTCCCGCGGCAGCCGTTGCTGCACGTGCCGCGACGGCGGCTGCGGCGCCGAAGCTGTCGGCCGCGTCGCTGGTCCGGGTGCGTTCGGACCTGCTCGAGCGCGTGGTGAACGAATCCGGCGAGGTGTCGATCGCGCGTTCGCGGCTGGACAACGAACTCGGGCAGCTGCGCCAGTCGCTGCAGGACCTGACCGAGAACGTCGGGCGGCTGCGCTCGCAGTTGCGCGAGATCGAGATCCAGGCCGAGTCGCAGATCCAGGCCCGGATCGCTTCGCAGCGCGAGACCAGCGCCGACTTCGATCCGCTCGAGTTCGACCGCTACACGCGGTTCCAGGAGCTCACCCGGATGCTGGCCGAGTCGGTCAACGACGTGGCGACGGTGCAGCAGAACGCGATGCGCAGCCTCGACGGCGCACAGCAGGACATGACGCGGCAGTCGCAGGTGCTGCGCGAGTTGCAGCAGAACCTGATGCGCATGCGGATGGTGCAGTTCGGCTCGGTCGGCGATCGCCTGTACCGGGTCGTCCGGCAGGCGGCGAAGGAGCTCGGCAAGCGCGTCACGATGGACATCCGCGGCGCGTCGGTCGAGGTCGATCGGGGCGTGCTCGAGCGAATGGCCGCTCCGATCGAGCACGTGCTCCGCAATGCGGTGGCGCACGGCATCGAGTCGCCGGCGCAGCGCCGGGCGGCCGGCAAGGTCGAGACCGGCGAGATCCGCGTCGAGGTCCGCCAGGAGGGCAACGAGGTCGTAATGGTGTTCGCCGACGACGGCGCCGGGCTGGACTTCGCGAAGATCCTCGCGCGCGGTCGCCAGCTGGGCCTGGTCGACGAGCACGCGCAGCCCGGCGAGCGGGAACTGGCCGACTTGATCTTCGCACCCGGCTTCTCGACCGCCAGCGAGGTCACTGCGCTCAGCGGGCGCGGCGTCGGCACCGACGTCGTGCGCGCCGAAGTGTTGTCGCTCGGCGGGCGCATCGACGTCGACTCGCAGCACGGTCGCGGGACGCGCTTCACGGTGCACCTGCCCCTCACGATGGCCATCGCGCAGGTCGTGCTGGTGAGCGTCGGCGCGTCGCAGTACGCGATTCCGTCGTCGAGCGTCGAACAGGTACTGCAGCTCAAGCCGCAGGCGCTGGCCGCGGCGTACGGCGACGGGTCGATCGACTGGCAGGGCGCGCGCGTGCCGATGCACTACCTGGGCGCGCTGGTCGCCGTCGAGGATTCGCGGCCGATCGCCCAGCACCTGTCGCCAATCGTGATCGTCCGGTCCGGAAACCTACGGCTGGCGATCCACGTCGATGCGATCAGCCGAAACCAGGAGGTCGTAGTCAAGAACGTCGGCGCGCAAGTGGCGCGCGTGCCCGGTGTCGGCGGCGCGACGGTGCTCGGCAACGGCGAGATCGTGTTGATCCTGAACCCGGCGCGACTTGCACAGGCCCTGCTCGGCGACCTGTGGCTCGAGCGTCCCGCCGCCGCGGCCCGGCGCACCGCGCTGGCGGACGTGCCGCCGACGGTGATGGTCGTCGACGACTCGCTGACCGTGCGAAAGGCCACGCAGCGGCTGCTGGTGCGGGAGGGCTTCGACGTGATGCTCGCCAAGGACGGCGTCGATGCGCTTCGGCAGCTGCAGGATCGCGAGCCGGACGTCATGCTGGTCGACATCGAGATGCCGCGGATGGACGGCTTCGACCTCACGCGCCACCTGCGCGGCGACGAGCGCTTCCGCGAACTGCCGATCGTGATGATCACGTCGCGCACCGCCGACAAGCACCGCAACTATGCGATGTCGCTCGGCGTCAATGCGTATCTCGGCAAGCCGTACCGCGACGACGAGTTGCTCGGCCAGGTCGCCATGTTCACGTCGTCGCGGCGCCGGCGGGCGGGCGCCTGACCACCGCGTAGCGCTCGAGCGTGGCCTTTCGCGCCGCGTCGTGATCGACGATCGGCGACGGATAGTCCACGCCGAGCACCACGCCCGCCTCCGCCAGCGTCTGGGGCGGCGCGGTCCACGGTGCGTGGATCGCGCGATCCGGCAACCCGGCGAGCCGGGGCAGGTAGCGCCGGATGAAGCGCCCCTGCGGGTCGAACTTCGTCGACTGCGTGACCGGGTTGAAGATGCGGAAATACGGTTGCGCGTCGCAGCCGCTGGATGCTGCCCACTGCCACCCGCCGTTGTTCGCGGCGAGGTCGTAGTCGATCAGCTTTCGGGCGAAGTAGCGCTCGCCGCGTCGCCAGTCGATGCCCAGGTCCTTGACCAGGAAGGACGCGACCAGCATCCGCAGGCGGTTGTGCATGTAGCCGGTGCGCTCGATCTGCGCCATCGCCGCGTCGACGAGCGGATAGCCGGTGCGTCCTTCGCACCAGTTCGAGAAGAGCGCGTCGTCGTCGACCCACCGGACGCGTTCGTACTCGGGGCGAAACGCCTCGTCGACGACGCGCGGATGGTGATGCAGGATCTGGAAGTAGAAGTCGCGCCAGATCAGTTCGGACAGCCACGTGGCTGCACCCTCGGCGCTGTCCGCGTCGGCATGCCGGACTTGCCACGCGAAGCGCGCCAGTTCGCGGATCGAGATGGTGCCGAATCGCAGGTGCACCGACAGGTACGACGGGCCGCGGATCGCCGGGTAATCGCGCGTGTCGCGATAGCGTCCGATCCGCCTGGCGAAGTCGTCGAAAGCAGCCCGGGCGCCGGTCGATCCCGCGACGATGCCGAGTTCGCGCAAGCCGGTCGGCTCGAACCCCAGCGCCGCGAGCGTCGGCATGGCCGGCACGTCGCGTCCGTCG
>DAORSF010000075.1:0-2308 GCA_035443405.1 Burkholderiaceae bacterium
GGCCGGTTGGCAGGCAGTCGAGCGTGATGCTGTCGGAGCACTGGAGCGGATGCACCTCCACCCGGGGCGGGTTCAGAAGGATGTCCTCCAGTTGCTCGCGGTCGAGCATGGAGAGGTTCATGGTGTTCTCCGGTTGAATGGGAAACACCGATGGCCCGGACGGGGACGGTGTCCCCGATGGGATGCGCAGGCGTGCTGCGCGCTGTGTGGGCGGGTCACGACCGCTAACGCCACCGCTGAGCGGCGGATACCTCCTCGCGATGAGGACGGGCCCGTGGGGCCGCAAGGTGAAATCAGTATGGCAGTGGGCCCATCACTCGGCAACGAGGTCGGCGGGTCGTCACGCGATCACTTGACCGGCCGATGCCGAAGGCTCCTGCAACGCTGGAGATTGCGCAGGTGCAGGGTGCATCGCACGCGCCGGGACCGGGTCAATGAAGCTGCCATCGCCATTGAACGGGCAGGGGTGTGTGGCGAGCTTGCGGCGGTATCGGATCGCGTGTGCCCTGTACTGCGGCATCTCGAAGTGGCTGGACACCGAAGCGCTCGACCCATGCAAGCGGAAAGCGTCAACGCCGGTGGGCGGGTCGAAACGGGCCGACTTCCAGAGGGTTGACCAGGCTTCCTTGCGCGGGAACATGACCTTGCGCCGAACCATGGCGCACTCGCCACAAGGAGGCTGAATGCAACCGACACTGAAACTCAGTGCCATCGTCTCGGGGCCGAACCACCGGCAGTACTTCGATCCGCAGGCGATGAAGGAACTCGAGGCGGGGATCAGGGCGGCCGGCGGCGTGACGCAGCCGATCCTCGTCCGTCCGCACCCGGAGCGCGAAGGCGTGTTCGAGATCATGGCCGGCGAGCGCCGCTGGCGCGCGGCACGCACGGTCCATGGCGACGACTACGACATGCCTGTCGTCATCCGCGACGCGAGCGACGCGGAGGCGCGGTCGCTCGGCATCATCGAGAACCACTTCCGTGACGACACCAGCGATGTCGAGCAGGCCGAGGGTGCGGCCTCGCTGCTGGCCTACAACAAGGGCGACAAGCACGAGACGGCACTGCAGCTCGGCTGGAACGTCGACACCCTCGAACGCCGCCTGCTGCTGCTGAACTGCGCGCCGACCGTGCGCAGCGCGCTCAACGAGCGGCGCATCAAGCTCGGCCACGCCGAACTTCTGGCGGGCCTGCCCGCCAGCCGGCAGGACAAGGTGCTCGGTGGCGTCATCGAGCACAAGGTGCCGGTGGAAGTGCTCAAGAAGCAACTCGGCCAGTTCGCCAAGCGGCTTGCCGATGCCATCTTCGACACGGCGCAGTGCATCGGCTGCCCGCACAACTCGGCGCAGCAGGCTTCGCTGTTCGACGAGTCCATCGGCGAAGGCTTCTGCCAGCATCCGAGCCACTACGACGAATTGACCATGGCGGCACTGGAGGCGCGGGCCGTGCCGCTGCGCGATCAGTTCCCGGTCGTGCGTTTCGTCCGGCTGGAGGACGGCTTCGCGCCACTCACGGTCGGGCCGGATGGCCCGATGGGCGTGGGCGCCACGCAGTACACAGCGTGCAAGGGCTGCGAGAACTTCGGGTGCAGCCTGTCGGCGATGGCGGGCTCCTACGGCGAGGTTTGCGAGTCGCTGTGCTTCGATGCCGCATGCCACGCGAAGAAGGTAAGCGCCCATCGCAGGACAGTGCGCGAGGCGGCGCGAACCAGCACTGAGGGCAGCGGGCCGGCCGATGCCGGGCCGAAACCCTCGCCGAGAAAGGCAGCGACCCCCGCATCCGGCGCTACGGCCGCGCACCATGTTCCCGCCAGGGTGGTCACCTACAGGATCGAGCAGTGGCGCAAGTGGGCCGCGAACGCCCTGATGGCGCAGCCGCAGCGCAATCAGCGTGTCCTGGCCGCCCTCGTGCTGGCAGGCGACATGCGCGCCGTGGTGCGGGACCGCTATGCCGAGGTCGCCGCCAAAGTGACCGGCGCTGCCACTTCGACGAAGGCGGCAAGCGGGCCGCTGCCGTTGCGCAAGGCCATCGAACAGGCGGACAGCTTCGATGACCAGCAGGCCGCGACGATGGTCCGTGCGGTGGCCGCAGCGGCGGCCTGCGGCATCGACAACGACGGGCTGGAAACGATCCTGAACTACCTCGAGGTCGACGAGGCCAGGTCCTTCGTGCTCGATGGCAGCTACCTGGACCTGCTGACCGTCAGCGAACTGGAGTCGCTGGCCGACGAGGTCGGACTGAGACAGGCCATGGGCGGCGCCTATGCGAAGGCCAGGGCCGGCAAGCGGGCCGACTTCATCAAGGCACTGCT
>DAORSF010000075.1:2408-7486 GCA_035443405.1 Burkholderiaceae bacterium
TTCGAACTGGTCCGGGCATCCGGGCCACTGACGATGGCGGTGTCGGCCGACGCGCCGCGCGGCACCATGACCGTGGTGGTCATCCCGAAGCCGGCCGATGCCAAGGACGAGCCGGCGCTCGCGACCCCGCTGTCCCTGACCGCGACGCCCGAGGAATTCGATGCCGAGTTCACCACGGTGCTGGCGGGCTACCGGACGCAGCGCCTGAGCCTCGCCGAGCAGGTGGCGGCCACGAACGAGGTTCTCGCAGCGGCACGCGAGGCCTCGGTGCAGAAAGGCAGCAAGGCTGCGACGACCGCGATGGCCAGGACGCCCGTGAAACACGTCGCAGCCCCTGTGGCAGCGCCGAGCGCAGCGGCGGCAGGCGACGACCCGGACGAGGACGGCGGCGATGCAACGCAGGTGCCGGCGACCGGCGCTGACGTGGTGACCGCCGCGAGCGGCGAACCGGCCCGGGCCGGTGCACCCGATCTGTTCGGTTGAGGAGGGCGACATGGCCATCGAAATCACCGAAGTCAAGCGGCGGTTCCGCTACAACGGCGTGACCCTGCCCGATGTCGCCGGGTTGAGCAACCAGCAGGTGCGTGACCTGTACAGCGCGCAGTACCCGGAACTGATGAGCGCGGACATCGAGGTCGGGGAGGTCGCCCGTGGCGTCCAGGACATCACCTTCCGGCGCGCGGTCGGCACCAAGGGCTGACGCCGGCCGGGTGGAGCGGTACGCCGCTCTGCTCGACCTGCAGTTGCATGGCGGCAGCGACTCGGCCACCGGTGCGCTTGAGGAGGCGCTCGGTCGCCGCAGACTGGTCGAAGCCGGACAGGCCATCGGCGAGTTCGCCTCGGCGGTGTGCGTGACAGGCGAACGACGCGTCGCACCTGTGGCGCTGCCGTTCCCGTCCGAAGGCCTGCCGCCCATGCCCTGACCCGACTGCTCACCATGCTCTCCCTGCCCAGGATCGATCCCGACATTCCGCTGCGCCTCGTGCCAGCGGCGGCGCGGCAACGCGGCGCACACCTGGCCCGGGTGCTGATCCAGGCCGGGCTGATCAATGCCCGTACGCTTCCGGCCCGGATGGACACCGACCACATCGCCACCTGCCGGGCGGCGCTGACGGCATGGCTCAACCAGCGCCTTTGCGGGCTGCGCTGCCTGCGTCCGATGTTCTCTCTCGGCCTCGACGAGGCGGCGGGGAGCGAGGGTGCTGGCGAGCACGATGGATACCGTATCCGTGGCCAGATCGCCTGGTATGGCGGCGGCGGGACCTGGTGCGTCGGCCCCGCGCTCGAATGCCTGGAGGCCTTCCATGCGCGGCTGGGCATGACGGTGCTGCGGATCATCGAGGACCGTTCGTGGCGGACGCTGCCGCTGTTCACGCCGGGCACGGCGCTCGATGTGGCGCGGGACTTCTACTGGTACGGCGAGGAGGACGAGGAGACGGCACTCCAGGAATCCTGGGGCGACGATGCGGATGCGCGCGAGGAAATGCGAGCCGGGATGGTGACCCGTGCGCTGTTCGATGCCACCTATCCGAAGTGGGCGCTGCCGGGCGCAGGCCAGCGTCGACCCTTGCGGACGCGACAGATCGCGGAGGCCGCCGAACTGGCGATTGGATCGGCCGGCCCGTGCATCCGGGGCGTCATCCAGGACGCGTGCGCGCTGATGCGGCTGCGCGTGCCGGCGAGGGCACCACAGGCGCAGGACCAGGAGGGCTACTTCATCGGATTCGCGGGCGTGCTGACCTGGCGCGACGACGACCCGGTCACACCCCGCGTCGTCGACGACTTCGAGCAGATGGTCGGAGAGAGCGGCGAGTTCTTCGAGGAGAGCGGGACGTGCGAGGTCGACCTGTGCGGACCCGACGCGCTGCTTCGGTGGGTCAAGGACATGGAGCCCTGGTTCGCCGCCGTGCGGCTCATCGACAGCTTGATCTTCAGGCTCTCGGACGGAGACTGGTCCGAACACACCAAAGTTGCCAAGGACAGCCCATGACGAAGGAACTCGAATTCCGCGTGATCGAGGAAGCGGTCGGCGGCGTGGCGCTGGACAGCGCGGTGCTGATCTACCGGGGTGCCAACAGCACCGCCTTTGCGACCGTGCACCCGATCCACAACGACGACGCGGGCGCAGCCACCATCCTGCCGGGCCGGCCGATGACCATGCTGGCCGTGGCGCGGCTCGCGAAGCGGCTGGGCAGCGCAAGGCGGCCGGGTGGCTTCGTACCGATGAACCTGCTCTACCAGGACCTCACGACGATGGCGTGGTGGGTGCCACCGGCACGGCGGCACATCTGGTTCCGCTGCACCGGCGGCGAACTCGGCGCCCATGAGCGTGGGGAGTCGGTGCCGCACCCGGGGCTGGTCTTTGCCGCCGCCTCGGACAGGACATGGCGCGTCTGGGCGGTCAAGGGCTGCGAGCGCCCCTCGGAGGCCACGCCGCTGTTCCAGGCGCCGTACTTCAACGTGTACGGAACGGGTGCGATCTGCCAGGGGAACGTGGATGTCCCGACAGGCGGGTTTGCTGGATCAGTGGCCGACCGGATCGAGGCATGGAACAAGGCCTTCTTCGACTCGTTCTTCACGCACCCCAACACCCAGGGGCCGCTGGTCAACTACAAGGGCGGGCCGTACCGGTTCTGGCGCGACATGCTCGATGGTCGGCACGCGGTCTTCCCGGAGTCGGCGCTGGTGCCGCTCGGCACGTCGCTCGCGCAGGTGCTCGACCGCCGAGGGCCGGATGGTGGCTGAAATCGGGGCTGATCCGCGCGACATCGCGCTGCAGCAGGCCTGTCCCTGCGTGAGCATGCCGATGTTCGGTCCATTGCCGACTCTCGCCTGCGGGCAACGCATGGTGCTGGGGCGCAACGGGGTGTTCCTGCAGATGCGCACACCCTGGCTGGACTGCATCACGCGGGTCGGGCAACTGGCCGAGCGACTGCCGCTGCCCTACGGGCTGGTGCACGAGCGCATCGCGTTCGATTTCGGGGCCATCCCGATCCGGCTGCTCGAACGCTTCATCGAACGGGCCAGGGAGGCGCTGCCGGACGAGGTCGCCGGCGCGCTCATCTACGACGAACGTCTCCGTTCGCTGTCGCTGCGCGTGCACGCGGGCCTCGATGTCGGGCGCGGCCACGTCCACTACCGGATCGACGACCTGCGGGAGGGCGAAGTGCTCGCGGTCGACCTCCACTCCCACGGCCTGCACGGGGCGTTCTGGTCGGCGAAGGACGACCGCGACGACAACGGCGTTCGGGTCTGCGGCGTGTTCGGCAACCTGGATCGCGCGAGGCCGACTGCGCGCTTCCGCCTCGTGCTCAACGGGCACTTCGTGAACCTGCCCAACCCCTGGAATTCAGAAGGCAGTGAGCTGGCTTGAAGAAGACGGCGCACCTTCGACACTGGTGGCAGCAAGACGAGGACCCGCATGGAACACCGAATCAATTCCACACTGTTGCGCGGCCGCGTTCGAGTCCATCTCGTCGGTGTCGGCGGCAATGGTGCGCAGATGGCGCACTGCCTCGCGAGGCTCGACCTGGCGCTGCGCGCACTCGGGCATCCGGCCGGGCTGCACCTCACGGCCTACGACGCCGACCGGGTGAGCGAGGCCAACGTGGGCCGGCAGGTCTACAGCCCGTCCGACATCGGACAGCACAAGGCCGTGCTGACCATCCACCGGCTGAACCAGTTCTACGGGCTGGACTGGGAGGCGCTGCCGACACGCTACGCAGGCCCGCGCGCAGGTCACCCGGCCCCCGACATCGTCGTCAGTTGCGTGGACTCGGCCCGATCCAGGCGCGATGTCCACCAGGGGCTCTTCGGACACTGGACGGGCACGCGCTACTGGCTGGACCTCGGCAACACCGAGGCCACCGGTCAGATCGTGCTCGGCGAACCCCGGTGCCGGGCGGCGAAGGACGAGTGGGCCCGGTTGCCCTGCGTGACCGAACTCTTCCCTCAACTGCTCGATGAAGGGATCAAGGAAGACGACACGCCGTCCTGCTCGGTCCGGATGTCGCTGGCCTCGCAGGGCCTGTTCGTCAACGACATCGTGGTCCGGTGGGCCGGGCAGTTTCTCTACGAACTGTTCTCGACCGGCCTGCTGCGGCAGCACGGTGTGGTCGTGAACCTCGACGCCAAGCGCTGCGGCCCCATCGACGTCGACCCCGCCGTCTGGAAGCGATTCGGCGTCCGGCGCCGACGACCGAGAGGACTGACAGAGAACTGAGCCGCAGGCCTGCGCAGGCACCGCGTGCAGCGGAGTTTCCACCGGGATTCCTGCTGGCGCTGACGCACCACCACCGGCACGATGGTCGGTGCTGCGCACAACGCGGCCGCGCCCGGTGCTTGCCGGCAGGGACGAACAGGAACGGGGATGCAACTCACATCGGAACAGCAGCGCATCGTCCGTTCGGGCGCGGCGCGGCTGGCAGTCCAGGCCGGCGCCGGGGCGGCCAAGACGACGACGCTGTGCGCCTACGCGCAGGCACGACCGCGGTCCCGGGTGCTGTACGTCGCCTTCAACAAGGCGATCCAGCTGGAGGCCGCCGCCAGGATGCCGGCGAACGTCAGCGCCCGCACGACGCACTCGCTGGCCTGGCGCAAGGCAAGAGAACTCTTCGGGGACCGCGCCGGCGAGCGGGTCGGCAGCACCTACCCATCGACAGTTTCGCGCGCGTTCGGCTGCACCCCGCTGGCGGCCACGGCGGCCCTGCAGGCGATCCAGAAGTGGTGCGGTTCGCTGGAGGTGGAACTCGCGGCCGAGCACCTGCCCGCCGAAGTCGCATCGCGCCTGCCGGACCCGGCCGGCCTGGTGCCGCTGGCCCGGGCCGTCTGGAAGCGGATGGTCGACGCGAACGAGCGCGAACTCAATCTGCCCCACGACGGTTACCTGAAGCTCTACCAGAGGGACAAGCCCGTGCTGAGCGGCTTCGACCTGATCGCGGTGGACGAGGCGCAGGACCTGAACCCGTGCACTTTCGACATCGTGTGCCGGCAGAGCGTGCCTGTGGTGATGGTCGGCGACGCCGCCCAGGCCATCTATTCGTTCAGGGGTTCGACCAACGCGCTGACCCTCTTCGAGG
>DAORSF010000076.1:0-7470 GCA_035443405.1 Burkholderiaceae bacterium
TGCCGATGCCGGGCGGCACCACCTTGAAGGTGTCGAAGGCCTGCATGCCCCACTTCATGAACTGGTAGCGCTCGGCGTTGCGCTCGAACTCCAGCTTCATGTTCAACTCGAGCGCATCGGGGCGCCGGAAGTGGTCGATCATCACCGAATGGTCGACGACCAGGTCCACCGGCACCAGCGGCTCGATCACCTTCGGGTTCTTGCCCATCCGCGACGCGACGCCGCGCATCGCGGCGAGGTCGGCGAGCAGCGGCACGCCGGTGAAGTCCTGCAGCACGACTCGCGCGACGACGAACGGGATCTCGTCGACGCGCTTGTCGTTCGGCTTCCAGTTGGCGAGCTGCTCGACGTGCGCCTGAGTGATCTTCCTGCCGTCGACGTTTCGCAGCACCGACTCGAGCACGATGCGAATCGAGACCGGCAGCTTCTTCACGTTGGGAAACTTCTTCGCCAGCGCAGGCAGCGAGTGGAGCCGGCCGGTCTTGCCCGACTTCAGCCGGAAGTCCTTCAGCGTATCGAACGCATTGCGTGACATGGTGGTCCTCGGTGGAAACGGGCTAGATGACGTACAGGTCGACGTATTCGTGGACGGGCATCGCCTCGAGCACCTTCTGGTCGAGCGAAACGTCGAGGATGTGCTGCTGCTGCTTCGCCGGAAACCGCCGCGCCAGGTTGGTGCGGAACTTCCCGATCAGCACCGGAATGCCCTCCTTGCGGCGACGGCGGTGGCCGATCGGATACTCGACGACCACCTCCTTGAGCTTCTTGCCGTCGGCGAACTCGATCGTGATGCCGTTGGCAATCGACCGCTTGTCCGGGTCGAGGTAGTCCTTGCTGAACTGCTTGTCCTCGACGCAGACCATCTTCTCGCGCAGCGTGTCGATGCGCGGATCGGCGGCGACCGCGTCCTCGTAGTCTCCGGCCGTGAGCCGCCCGAAGATCAGCGGCACCGCAACCATGTACTGGATGCAGTGGTCGCGGTCGGCTGGGTTGTCCAGCGGCCCCTTCTTGTCGATGATCCGGATCGCCGACTCGTGCGTGCGGATCGTCACCCTGGCGATGTCCTCGACCGAGCGGCCGGCCTTCTTCAGCTGCTCGTGCAGCGTCATGGCGCACTCGGCCGCGGTCTGGGCGTGGAACTCGGCCGGGAACGAGATCTTGAACAGCACGTTTTCCATCACGTAACTGCCGTAGGGGCGCTGGAACGCGAATTCCTTGCCCTTGAACAGCACGTCGTAGAAGCCCCAGGTCTTCGCCGAGAGCACCGACGGATAGCCCATCTCGCCGGTGCGCGCGATCATCGCCAGGCGCACGGCGCGGCTGGTCGCGTCGCCCGCCGCCCAGCTCTTGCGGCTGCCCGTGTTCGGCGCGTGCCGGTAGGTGCGCAACGACTGGCCGTCGACCCACGCGAGCGACACGGCGTTGATCAACTCGTCGCGCGTGAGGCCCAGCAGCATCCCGCAGACTGCGGTGGAGGCGACCTTGACCAGCACCACGTGGTCGAGCCCGACGCGGTTGAAGGAGTTCTCGAGCGCGATGACGCCCTGGATCTCGTGCGCCTTGACCATCGCCTCGAGCACCTGGCGCATCGTCAGCGGCGGCTTGCCCTGCGCGATCGCGGTGCGGCTCAGCCAGTCCGCGGTCGCGAGGATGCCGCCGAGGTTGTCCGACGGATGACCCCACTCGGCGGCGAGCCAGGTGTCGTTGAAGTCGAGCCAGCGGATCATCGCGCCGATGTTGAAGGCGGCCTGCACCGGGTCGAGCTGGAATTGCGTGCCGGGGACCTTCGCGCCGTTGGGCACCACCGTTCCCGGGACGACCGGGCCGAGCAGCTTGGTGCACGCCGGATACGAAAGCGCCTCGAGGCCGCAGCCGAGCGTGTCGATCAGGCACGCGCGTGCGGTCTCGAGCGCCTCCTTGCTGCGGACCTTGTACTTCAGCGTGTAGTCGACGATGTCGACCAGGACCTTGTCCGGCTTCGGCCGGCTCGTCGCGATGTGGGCGCCCATGTTGCTCGTGTCCGTGGGGTGGGGAATTGCGGGGTCGTCACTTGCGCTTGTCGAGCGGGACGAACTTCAGGTCCTCCGGGCCGACGTAGTTCGCGCTCGGCCGGATGATCTTGTTGTCGCTGCGCTGCTCGATCACGTGGGCGGCCCAGCCCGAGGTGCGCGCGATCACGAACAGCGGCGTGAACATCGCGGTCGGTACGCCCATCAGGTGATAGCTGACCGCGCTGAACCAGTCGAGGTTCGGGAACATCTTCTTGACGTCCCACATGACCTTCTCGAGCCGGTCGGCGATGTCGAACATCTTCATGTTGCCGGCGTCCTTCGACAGCTTGCGCGCGACCTCCTTGATCACCTTGTTGCGCGGATCGGAGACCGTGTAGACCGGGTGGCCGAAGCCGATGACGACCTCCTTGTTCTCGACCCGGCGGCGGATGTCCGCCTCGGCGTCGTCGGGCGAGTCGTAGCGCTTCTGGATCTCGAAGGCGACCTCGTTGGCGCCGCCGTGCTTCGGGCCGCGCAGGGCGCCGATCGCGCCGGTGATCGACGAGTACATGTCCGAGCCGGTGCCGGCGATCACGCGCGCCGCGAAGGTCGACGCGTTGAACTCGTGCTCGGCGTACAGGATCAGCGACGTGTGCATCGCCCGCGTCCAGAGCGAAGAAGGCTCGCGTCCGTGCAGCAGGTGAAGGAAGTGGGCGCCGATGGAATCGTCGTCGGTCTCGATGTCGATGCGACGGCCGTTGGTGCTGTAGTGATACCAGTAGAGCAGCATCGGCCCCAGCGAGGCCATCAGCCGGTCGGCGATGTCGCGAGCGCCGGCGACGTTGTGGTCGTCCTTCTCGGGCAGGTTGCAGCCGAGTGCGGAAACCCCGGTGCGCATGACGTCCATCGGGTGCGCGGATGCAGGCAGCCACTCCAGCGCGGCCTTGACGTTGGCCGGCAGGCCGCGCAACGCGCGCAGCTTCGTCTTGTATCCGGCCAGCTCGGCGCGGTTCGGCAGCTTGCCGTGCACCAGCAGGTGAGCGATCTCCTCGAACTCGGCCGCGTCGGCGATGTCGAGGATGTCGTAGCCGCGATAGTGCAGGTCGTTGCCGGTGCGCCCGACCGTGCACAGTGCCGTGTTGCCAGCCGTCACGCCCGACAGCGCGACCGACTTCTTCGGCTTGAAGCCCGTGTTCTGCGTCTCGTTGCTCATGGTCATTCCGTGGTGGTCGTGCTCACTTCGAACGCGCGAACAGCTCGTCGAGCTTGCGCTCGTAGTCCCAGTAGCCGATCGAGTCGTACAGCTCCTGGCGGGTCTGCATCGTCGGCACCGCCGCCGACTGGGTGCCGTCGCGGCGCAGCGTCCGGTAGACGTTGTCGGCGGCCTTGTTCATCGCACGGAACGCCGACAGCGGGTAGAGCGCCATCGCGACGCCCGCGTCGCGCAGTTCCTCGACCTTGAACAGCGGCGTCTGGCCGAACTCGGTGAGGTTGGCCAGCACCGGCGCCTTCACGGCGTCGACGAAGCGCCGGTACATCGACAGCTCGGTCATCGCCTCGGGAAAGATGCCGTCTGCGCCCGCCTCGGCGCAGGCCACCGCGCGCTCGATCGCGCGATCGAGTCCCTCGACCGCCAGCGCGTCGGTGCGCGCCATGATGAAGAACGACGAGTCGGTGCGCGCGTCGGCCGCAGCCTTGATCCGGTCGACCATCTCGTCCAGGCTCACGATCTCCTTGCCGGGGCGGTGGCCGCATCGCTTGGCGCCGACCTGGTCCTCGATGTGCATCGCGGCGGCGCCCGCCTTGATCAGCGACTTCGTGGTTCGCGCGACGTTGAAGGCCGACGCCCCGAATCCGGTGTCGACGTCGACCAGCAGCGGCAGGTCGCAGACGTCGGTGATCCGGCGCACGTCGATCAGCACGTCCTCGAGGCCCGTGATGCCGAGGTCCGGCAGCCCCAGCGAGCCCGCGGCCACGCCGCCGCCCGACAGGTAGACCGCGCGGAAGCCCGCGTGCCGCGCCAGCAGCGCGTGGTTTGCATTGATCGCGCCCGGTATCTGTAGCGGACGCTCGGCGGCCATCGCATCGCGGAACTTGCGGCCTGGAGTGCTCATGGTGGACTCGCGGGATCGGGAGGACGGGGGGCCGGCAGGTACCGGTCGGCGGCGGGCAGGGCGCCGCGGAAGTCGCGACGCCGCCGGCTCGTGCCGGGCGTGCGCGCCGGAGCAGCGGCGCGCGGCGCCTCAGCCGAGCAGGTGCTTGACGCCTTCGCGCTCCTCGAACAGCTCCTTCAGCGTGAGGTCCATCCGGGCGCGGCTGAACTCGTCGATCGCGAGCCCGGTCACGCGCGTATAGTCGCCGTTGGCGCAGGTGACGGGCACGCCGTAGATCACGTCCTCCGGAATGCCGTACGAGCCGTCCGACGGGATGCCCATCGTGACCCACTTGCCGTTCGTGCCCAGGGCCCAGTCGCGCATGTGGTCGATCGCGGCATTTGCCGCCGACGCCGCCGACGACAGCCCGCGCGCCTCGATGATCGCCGCGCCGCGCTTGCCGACGGTGGGAATGAAGGTGTCGCGATTCCAGGCCTCGTCGGCGATCGTGTCCTTGACCGATTTGCCGCCTGCGCTCGCGAAGCGGTAGTCCGGGTACATCGTCGGGCTGTGGTTGCCCCACACGATCATCTTCTCGATGGCGTCGACCGGCTTGCCGATGCGCGCGGCCACCTGTGACAGCGCGCGGTTGTGGTCCAGCCGGAGCATCGCGGTGAAGTTCTTCTTCGGCAGGCCGGGCGCCGATCGCATCGCGATGTAGGCGTTGGTGTTGGCCGGGTTGCCGACGACCAGGATCCGGCACTCGCGGCTGGCGACCTCGTCGAGCGCGCGCCCCTGCACCGTGAAGATCGCACCGTTGGCCTCGAGCAGGTCCTTGCGTTCCATGCCCTTGGTGCGTGGGCGCGCGCCGACCAGCACCGCGTAGTCGGCGTCCTTGAAGGCGACCTTCGGATCGTCGGTCACGACCACGCCGGCCAGCAGCGGAAACGCGCAGTCCTCGAGTTCCATGACCACGCCCTTGACCGCCGGAAGGGCGGGCGTGATGTCGAGCAGCTGCAGGATCACCGGCTGGTCCTCTCCGAGCATGTCGCCGTTGGCGATGCGGAAGAGCAGGCTGTAGCCGATCTGGCCGGCGGCGCCGGTCACGGCGACGCGCTTGGCGGGCTTGGACATGGGGGTTGGCCTTTCGTGGGAATGGGAGAATCCGGGACGGGCGGTAGTCTAGGCGTCGCAGCGGCATGGTGTCAAGCCTGATAGATATCTTATATAAGACATAAGAAACTAGACTCTGGTGGCTGCGCGTGCTTCAATCACGGCATGAACGACGCGCCACGACCAGGGCGGGCGGACGCCGGGCGGGCAGGCGCCGGCGAGGCCGGCCCGACCTTCGCACCGCTGTACCGCCAGATCCGGGAGTTGCTGGTGCGCGGGCTTCAATCGGGCGAATGGAAGCCCGGCGAGGCCATCCCCAGCGAGGTCGAACTGGCGGCGCGCTACCGGGTCAGCCAGGGCACGGTGCGCAAGGCGATCGACGAACTCGCCGCCGCCAACCTGGTCGTGCGGCGACAGGGCCGCGGCACCTTCGTCGCCTCGCATCGCGAAGTGCGCACGCAGTTCCGCTTCCTTCGCCTGAGGCCCGACGACACCGCCGCCGACGTCGCCGACGCCGCGCAGCCGGGCGTCGCCAGCGAATCGGGCCAGGGCATGGTGATGACCAGCCGGGTGCTCGAGTGCCGCAGGCTGCGCGCACCGAGCGAGGTCGCGCGTGCACTGGCGCTTCGGAGCGGCGAGGCGGTCGTCCTGATCCGCCGCATCCTCGAGGCCGACGGGCGCCCGACGGTGCTCGACGAGATCTGGCTGCCGGGATCGCGCTTCCGCGGTCTGTCGGCCGAGCGCGTCGACGCCTGGCACGGGCCGCTGTACGCGCTGTTCGAAACCGAATTCGGCACGCGGATGATCCGCGCGGCCGAGCGCCTGAAGGCGATCGCCGCCGACCGCGCGCGCGCGCGCACGCTGCAGGTCGCCGAGGGAAGCCCGCTGCTGCTCGTCGAGCGCGTGTCGCGGACTTACGCCGACCAGCCGGTGGAATTGCGCCGCGGCTACTGCGTCACCGACAGGCACCACTATTACAACGAGTTGAGCTGAGACGGACCGATCTTGACCTGCGGACGCGTGAGGTCGATTGGTGCGATGCGCCAATTTGCGTCAGAATACGAGGGTTTTGCGAAAGTTTTTCGAAGGTCTTGCGATCAACGGAGGCGACATGGCCGAAGCGGTGGAGAAATCTGCAGGCAGTCCGCAACGCGGAGCGAGGCCCGAGTTCCGCAACATCCATGTCACCCAGATCGCGCGCTACCGTTTGCCGCTCGCGGGTCTCGTCTCGATCCTGCACCGGATCAGCGGCGCGCTGATGTTCGTGGTCGGCCTGCCGTTCGTGCTGTACCTCTTCCAGCAGAGCCTCACCTCCGAGCTGAGTTTCGAGAACTACCGCTCGATCGTCTCGCACTGGTTCGCCAGGCTCGTGTTGCTCGGGCTGATCTGGGCGTACCTGCATCACTTCTGCGCCGGTGTGCGCCACCTGCTGATGGACCTCGACGTCGGCGTCGACAAGGCGGCCGGGCGCACGTCGGCGGCCACGGTGCTGGCGATCAGCCTCACGCTGACGCTGGTCATCGCGCTGAAGCTGTTCGGACTGTTCTGACCACGGTAGCCAAGACATGACCACCAGGAAAATCGTCGTCGGCGCGCACTACGGCCTGCGCGACTGGCTCGCCCAACGCTTCACGGCCGTGACGATGGCTGTCTACACGCTGGTCCTGCTGGGCTGGCTGGTCGCGCTGCCCGAACTCACCTACGGCACGTGGGCCGGCATGTTCGCATCGCCGTGGATGAAGGTGCTGACCTTGCTGGCGTTGGTCGCGCTGACCTGGCACGCGTGGGTCGGCGTGCGCGACATCTACATGGACTACATCAAGCCGATCGCCCTGCGCCTGGCGCTGCAGGTGCTCACGATCGTGCTGCTGCTCGGCTACGCGTGCTGGGCGGTCATCATTCTCTGGAGCGTCTGAGATGGCCGACGTGCTGAACCACCTGTCGAACAACCTGCCGCGGCGCAAGTTCGATGCGGTGATCATCGGTGCGGGCGGCGCCGGCATGCGCTGTTCGCTGCAGCTGGCGGAGGCCGGCTACGACGTGGCCGTGCTCTCGAAGGTGTTCCCGACCCGCTCGCACACGGTCGCCGCGCAGGGCGGCATCGGTGCGTCGCTCGGCAACATGAGCGAGGACAACTGGTACTGGCACATGTTCGACACCGTCAAGGGGTCGGATTACCTCGGCGACCAGGACGCGATCGAGTTCATGTGCCGCGAGGCGCCGAAGGTCGTCTACGAGCTCGAGCACTTCGGCATGCCGTTCGACCGCAACCC
>DAORSF010000077.1:0-7436 GCA_035443405.1 Burkholderiaceae bacterium
CACCCTGTTGCAGATGCAGCTGGTGCCGGACGAGCCCGCCTGATGCCCGGGCCGGGGGGCGATTCACGGCTCGACGCTGCCGTCGACACGGCTTTCCGGGCGGACGGCCCGCTGGCGCGCGCGCAACCGGGGTACGTGGCGCGGGTCGGCCAGCGCGAGATGGCGCTCGCCGTGGCGCGGGCCATCGCGTGCGCAGGCCTCCACAGCGGTCCCGCGGACCCCGAAGCGAGCGCAACTCTGGTCGCCGAGGCCGGCACCGGCACGGGCAAGACCTTCGCGTACCTGGTGCCGGCGTTGCTGTCGGGGGGCCGGATCCTGATCAGTACCGGCACGCGCAACCTGCAGGACCAGCTCTATCACCGCGACCTGCCGCGGGTGCGCGACGCGCTGGGCGTCGGCGTGACGACGGCCCTGCTCAAGGGGCGCTCGAACTACGTGTGCCGCCATCACCTGCGGCGCAACCTCGAAGAGGGCCGTTTCGAGCGTCGCGAGGACATCGCCGTACTGAGGCGCATCGAGCGCTTCGCTGCGATCTCGGGCAGCGGCGACCGCAGCGAGGCGCCCGGCATCGCCGAGGACGCGCCGGCCTGGGCGCGAGCGACGTCGACGCGCGAGAACTGCCTGGGCCAGGACTGCCCGCAGTTGGCCGATTGCTTCGTGTTCAGGGCGCGGCAGGCGGCGCAGCAGGCGGACATCGTCGTGGTCAACCACCACCTGTTCTGCGCCGACCTGGCGCTTCGCGACGAAGGTGTTTCCGAGTTGCTGCCGACCACCGACGCGCTGATCTTCGACGAGGCGCACCAGCTTCCCGAGATCGCCACGCAGTTCTTCGGCCGCAGCGTCTCGACGCGCCAGCTGGTCGACTTCGCACGCGACCTGCTGCGCATCGGCATCGCCGATGCGCGAGACGCGGCGGACTGGGCCGCGGCGTCTTCGGCGATCGAGCAGGGTGTCCGCGTGCTTCGGCTCGCCGGTGGACGCCCGGGCCGGCTCGACGCCCGCCAGTTGCGCGTGCACGCCGCGCTGCGTTCGGCGGTCGCCGACGTCGTTGCCACGCTGCCGATGCGATTGCTGGAGGCGGCAGCCGAGCGTAGCCGCGACCTCGCCAGGCTGGCGGGGCGCGCACGTGAACTCGCGCACCGCCTGCAGCACTGGCTCGCGATGCTGGACGGTGAAACCGCGCCGGCGGCGCCTGGGGGCGTCGGCGATGCGGAGATGCCGACCGGCGCGGACGAGGCATCGCCGGCGATCCTGTGGGCCGAGGTCCACCAGACCGGCGTGACCCTGCACGAGACCCCGTTGTCGGTCGCAGCGACGTTCAGGCGGCATCGCGAGGCGGCTGCGCGCGCGTGGATCTTCACGTCGGCAACGCTTGCGGTGGCCGGCCGCTTCGACCACTTCGTGACGGCCATGGGGCTCGAGGGCGCGCGCACCCTGCGGTGGGACAGCCCGTTCGACTTCGCCAACCACGCGCTGCTCTACGTGCCCCGCGATTGCGGCGACCCGGCGTCGCCGGACTTCGCGCGTCGCGTGGCCGACGCCGCGTGGCCGCTGATCCAGGCCAACGGCGGCCGCGCGTTCGTGCTGTGCACCAGCCTGCGGATGGTCGAACAGCAGGCGACGCTGCTGGGCGCGCGCATCCGCGATGCGGGCACGGACATCGAGTTGCTGGTGCAGGGCCAGGCGTCCAGGCTGGCGCTGATCGAGCGCTTCCGCGCGTTGCGCAGCCCGGTGCTCGTCGGCAGCGCCAGTTTCTGGGAGGGGGTCGACGTCGCGGGCGCGCAACTGTCGCTGGTGGTGATCGACAAGCTGCCGTTCGCGGCGCCGGACGATCCGATCCTGCGCGCGCGCATCGACGCGATGCGCAGCGCCGGCGGCGATCCGTTCAGGCAGATCCAGCTCCCTGCGGCCGCGATGGCGTTGAAACAGGGCGCCGGCCGGCTGATCCGGTCGGAAGCCGATCGTGGGGTCCTGGCGATCTGCGACGAGCGCTTGCTCGGCAAGTCCTACGGCGCGAGCCTCGTGAAGAGCCTGCCACCGTTCCGGCTGACCCGCGACGAACGCGAGGCGCTCGATTTCTGCCTGGCGAGCAGCGGCGCTCCGCTCACCGCCACACCTGCCACCAGCGCCGATCGTCTGCCGCAAAGCCCTTGCTGAGCAGCTCGCTGTCCGGGAAGCTCCGGCGCAGCACGCGCTCGGCGTCGGCGCGCAGGTCGTCGAGCCCGAGCTTCTCGTACGAGCGCACCAGCACGTAGAGCGCCTCCTCGAGGGCCGGCGCGTCCTGGTACTGGGCGACGACTTCCTGGGCGCGGTTGGCCGCCGCGACGTAGGCGCCGCGATTGAAGTAATAGCGGGCGATGTGGACCTTGCCGCGGGCCATCGAGTTCACCAGGTAGCGCATGCGCGCCTCGGCGTCCGGCGCGTACTTGCTGTCCGGGAAGCGGACCAGAAGCTCCTTGAAGGCGTCGAACGAGTCGCGCAGCGCCGCCTGGTCGCGTTCGGAGAGGTCCTGGCTCCCGAACCGCGCGAAGAGCCCCTGCTGTTCGTTGAAGTTGACCAGGCCCTTCAGGTACAGCGCATAGTCGAGCGACGCGTGGTTCGGATGCTGCTTCATGAAGCGGTCGATCGCCGCGAGCGACAGCGCGCGCTCGTTGTCCTTGAAGTGCACCCACGCGACGTCGAGCTGCGCCTGCTGCGCCCAGCGCCCGAACGGGTAGCGCGCCTCGAGCTTCTCGAGCAGCTTGATCGCCGCCGCCCAGTTGCCCGAGGCCATCTCGTCCTTGGCCTCTGCATATAATCGATCGGGCGTCCAGCCGAGCGTCGCGTCGGGCCCGTCGGTGGTGCTGCAGGCCGCCAGCGACACGATCGCGATCGCCGCGAGCGCCCGCAGCCAGGACACGAATGCTTTCATGCACCCGATTATAGCCAAGCGCCCCGAACAGGCACCCGACGCCGAAGCGCCGCCGTCGCTCATCGAGATCGATGCGGCCGGCGGCGCCGGCGAGCGGCTCGACCGTTTCGTCGCGTCGAAGCTCCCGGACGTCTCGCGAACGCGCCTGCAGCGCTGGATCGCGCTAGGGGCGGTGCGCTGCGATGACCGCGTCGTTCCGGGCAAGACGCGGCTGAGCGGCCTCGAGACGATCGTGGTCGAGCCGCAGCCGCGCGAGGCCGACGCCGCGTTCGTACCCGAGCCGGTGGCAATCGACGTCGCGCACGAAGACGCGCAGCTGCTGGTGCTGGACAAGCCGGCCGGGCTGGTGGTGCACCCGGCTGCGGGCAACTGGCGCGGCACCTTGATGAACGGGCTGTTGTTCCACCGACCGGCGCTCGCGGCGCTGCCGCGCGCCGGGATCGTGCATCGGCTCGACCGGGACACCAGCGGACTGCTGGTGGTCGCGAAATCCGAGCGCGCCATGGCCTCGCTGGCCGCGCAACTCGCCGATCGCAGCATGGGCAGGCGCTACTTCGCTGTGGCCACCGGGCGCTGCCCGGCGCGCGGCGTCGTCGACGCGGCGATAGGCCGCGACCAGGCGTCGCGCGTGCGCATGGCCACGGTGCCGGCCGAGCGCGGGCGCGCCGCGCGTACGTTCTTCCGCGTGCTGGCGCGGGGAAGCCTCGACGGACGCGAGGTCAGCCTGCTCGAGTGCCGGCTCGAAAGCGGCCGCACCCACCAGATTCGCGTTCACCTGCGGAGCATCGGGCATCCGCTGGTCGGCGACACGCTGTACGGCGGGTCGCCGCTGGCAGGTTTCGAGCGCCAGGCGTTGCACGCCTGGTCGCTCCGACTTCGCCACCCGGCCGATGGCCGGCCGGCGACTTGGACCTCGCCGATGCCCACGGACATGGCGACGCTTTGCGCGAGCGCCGGCATCGACGCCGACGACGCACAGCGCGCGGCTGCAGCCGATTTCGACGAGGACGTCGCGCGATGACGGCGAGCGGCGAGTCGCGACCGCCGTACAGCGGGATCGCGGAGCTCCTGCCCGACTGGGATGCCCCGCCGCAGGTCCGGGCGTTCGTCACGGGCCGCCGGGGCGGTGTCAGCCGCGGCCCGTGGGGCCTGTACGGCGGCAAGGCAGGGGGCCTGAACCTCGGTGCGCACTGCGGCGACGCCGCCGCCGACGTCGCCGAGAACCGCGCGCGGCTGCTGGCCTGCCTGCCGGCGCCACCGCGCTGGCTCAGTCAGGTGCACGGCGCGGCGGTCCTGCTTGCCCATGCCGGTGACGCCGGCACGTCGGCGACTCGGGGGCGTGCCGCTTCGGCGGACGCGAGGCCCGAGCCGCAGGCCGACGCTGCGGTCACCGCCGACATCGGTGTCGTGCTCGCCGTGCTCACCGCCGACTGCCTGCCGGTGCTGCTGACCGACACGCGCGGACGCGCGGTGGCGGTGGCGCACGCCGGCTGGCGCGGACTGGCTCTCGGCGTGCTCGAGCGAGGCGTCGACGCGCTGCGCGCGTCCGCCGGCCGCGACGCGACGGTGCTGGCCTGGCTGGGGCCCGCGATCGGCCCTCGCGCCTTCGAGGTCGGTGCGGACGTGCTTCACGCGTTCTGCGACGTCGACCCGTCGTGCGCTGCCGCGTTCGCGCCGGGCGAGCGTGAAGGCAAGTGGTTCGCCGATCTGTACCATCTGGCCCGGATCAGGCTCGCGCGGGCCGGCGTGCACCGGGTCGCGGGGGGCGGCCACTGCACGGTCGAGGAGCGCGAGCGCTTCTATTCGTACCGGCGCGATCGCATCAGCGGCCGCATGGCGACGTTGATCTGGCTCGATCCCGGCTGAGCGGCAGCGCCGCGACATGCCGCGCGCGGCAGGTGACCCGGGATTACGCGAACCCTCGTTGCGCTGCGTTGACAAAATCATCCCGCAGTGCAGAATGGCCGCAACGGGCTCGCATGGATCGAACGGAGACGAGGATGCCGGGTGCATCGCGAGGAAAGGGGGCCGCGGCTTCGCGGCGTCGCAGCACGAAGGCGTCCAGTTCCGGTACCGAGAAGGCGAGTGGCGCCAAACGCGCACCGCGCCCCGCGGCTGCGGGAAAGTCCTCGCGCAAGGCAGCTGCGCCGGCGAAGACGCAGCCAGCGGCCAGCGCCGACGGGCAGCGCACGCCGCGGCCTCGCAAGCCTGCAGCGCAGCAAGCGGGCCGCGCGGCGGCGCGCGCGCCCGTTCACCTGTCCGGCGAGCGGCTGGGCGAGATCCAGGCCGAGTACCTGCAGCGACTCGGGTCGCTGATGAGCGGCGCCGCGCCCTCCGAGGCGCGGGACCGGCGCTTCGCCGGCGACGCCTGGAGACTGGGCCCGTTCGCATGGGCAGCGGGCCTGTACCAGCTCAATGCCGAGTTCATGCAAAAGCTCGCCGAAGCGGTCGAGGGCGACAAGCAGTCGCGCAACCGCATCCGCTTCGCCACGCAACAGTGGGTCGACGCCATGTCGCCGGCCAACTTCCTGCTGACGAATCCCGAGGCGCAGCGCAAGCTGGTCGAGACGCGCGGCGAGAGCCTGCGCCAGGGAATCCAGAACCTTCTCGGCGACCTGCACAAGGGCCGGATCTCGCACACCGACGAGAGCGCCTTCGAGGTCGGTCGCAACGTCGCGACGACACCCGGTTCGGTCGTCTACCAGAACGAACTCATCCAGCTGATCCAGTACGCGCCGTCGACGCCGACCGTGGGCAGCCGGCCCTTGCTGATGGTGCCGCCGTCCATCAACAAGTTCTACATCCTCGACCTGCAACCGGAGAATTCGCTGGTGGCCTACGCGGTTGCGCAGGGGCACACGGTTTTCATGGTGTCGTGGAAGAACGTCAAGGCCGACCAGGGTGACCTGACCTGGGACGACTACCTCGAGACGGGGGTCGTCCAGGCGATGCGGGTGGTTCGCGAGATCTCGGGCCAGGCGCGGATCAACGTGCTCGGCTTCTGCGTCGGCGGCACCCTGCTCGGCACCGCGGCGGCGGTGCTCGCGGCGCGAGGCGAACGGTGGATCGAGTCGATGACGCTGCTGACGACCTTCCTCGACTTCTCCGAGCCCGGCGTGCTGGGCGTGTTCATCGACGAGAATTTCGTGGCCTATCGCGAGTCGACGATCGGCGACGGCGGGATCGTGCAGGGCCGCGAACTGGCCTCGACCTTCAATTTCCTTCGCCCCAACGACCTGGTGTGGAACTACGTCGTCAGCAACTACCTGAAGGGCGAAGCGCCGCCGGCGTTCGACCTGCTGTACTGGAATGCCGACAGCACCAACCTGCCCGGGCCGATGTACTGCTGGTACCTGCGCCACACGTACCTGCAGAACGAGTTGCGCGAACCCGGGCGGCTGATCTGCGGCGACGTACCGGTCGACCTCGGCGAGATCGGCGTGCCGACCTACATCTACGGGTCGCGCGAGGACCACATCGTGCCCTGGCATGGCGCCTACGAGTCGACCCAGTTGCTGTCGGGCCCGCTGCGCTTCGTGCTCGGCGCAAGCGGCCACATCGCCGGTGTCATCAACCCGGCCTCGAAGGGCAAGCGCAGCCACTGGATCGGCGACGCGCTGCCCGAGAACGCCGACGACTGGCTCGCGGCGGCGACCGAACTCCCGGGCAGCTGGTGGCCCGACTGGGCGAAGTGGCTGGCCGGCTTCGCGGGCGAATCACGACCGGCGCCGAAGCAGGCGGGCAATGCCCGCTACCGCTCGATCGAGCCCGCGCCCGGCAGCTACGTGAAGGAAAAGGCGGAATAGCGCAAGGGCCGAACACGGAGGTGCCAGCCAGCAGCATTGGAAGCAAGCCGATACGGACCAGGCGCGAAGCCGGCGTCCTGCCGGAGCACGAGCAACATCCCCAAGGAAGCAGAGGAAGACATCGATGAGCAAGAAGATCGCCTACGTGACCGGCGGCATGGGCGGCATCGGCACCGCCATCTGCCGGCGATTCCACGACATGGGTTTCACGGTGATCGCGGGGTGCGGCCCGACGCGCGACCACGCGAAGTGGATCGCCGAGCAGAAGGCCGCCGGCTACACCTTCCACACCTCGGTCGGCAACGTCGCCGACTGGGACTCGACGAGGGCGGCGTTCGAAAAGGTCAAGGCCGAGATCGGGGAGGTCGAGATCCTGGTCAACAACGCCGGCATCACCCGCGACGGCGTGTTCCGGAAGATGTCCCTGGACGACTGGCGTGCGGTGATCGACACCAACCTGAATTCGCTGTTCAACGTGACCAAGCAGGTCATCGACGGCATGCTCGACAAGGGCTGGGGGCGCGTCATCAACATCTCGTCGGTCAACGGCGAGAAAGGCCAGTTCGGCCAGACGAACTACTCGGCGGCCAAGGCCGGCATGCACGGCTTCACGATGGCGCTGGCGCAGGAGGTCGCGAGCAAGGGCGTCACCGTCAACACCGTTTCGCCGGGCTACATCGCCACCGACATGGTGATGGCGGTGCGCGAGGACGTGCGCG
>DAORSF010000078.1:0-7272 GCA_035443405.1 Burkholderiaceae bacterium
GCTCGAATCCTCGCCCAGAGCAGCGCCGTCAACGCCCTTCAGCGTTTCAGGGAGAACTACAACGCCATGCCGGTCGGGATCTTCTCGATCAGGCATGACGGTACGGTCATCGAACATAACCCGACCTTCGCCGAGATGTTTCCCGTGAATGGTCGCCGGGGTTCGAAGGTCGGGATGAACCTCGTGGAGCTGACGAACCTCGATGCGCTCAAGGCTCTCAAGGAATTGACGGCGAGCGATCGCATGATGGACACGGAGATCGCGATCGATCGCGCCGACGACAAGCGGCGTTGGTTCCACGTACGTGCCGTGCGAAAGCCCGACCGCTACGAAGGCTGGATCGAGGAGATCACGCCGCGCAAGGAGGCCGAGGGCCAGCTGAAGTTCCTCGTCGATCACGACTCGCTCACCGGGCTGTTGAACCGTCGCGGCTTCGAGATGCACCTTCAGAAGGCAATCGGCGCCGCCGGCAATCGCCAGGTTTGCCTGGCCTACGTCGATCTCGATCGCTTCAAGCTGGTCAACGACCTGTTCGGCCACGCAGCTGGTGACCAGATCCTTCGCCAAATGGCGACGCGCATGCGCGAGGTGATCAAGCCGCCGCATGTCGCAGCTCGGGTCGGCGGCGACGAGTTCGTGGTGATCATCGACGGAACCTCGCTGGACGCGGCCAAGGCTCTATGCGAGAAGCTTCGCTCCGACCTGAGCGAGCGCCCCTACCAGTACCAGGACAAAGCCTTCAGCGTGTCGGCCAGCATCGGCGTGATCCGGGTCCTCGACAACATGCGCCCCGCCGACGCGCTGACCGCGAGTGACCGCGCGTGCTCGGAGGCGAAGACCTCCGGCGGCTCGACCGTGGTCTCGTACGATTCGAGCAGCAGCGAGCTGCTCAACTACCTCGACGAGATCAAGCTCGTCGCCGGCATGAAGGAGCGTCTGCCGGTCGAGAACTTCTTCACGCAGCTGCAGCCGATCGTGTCGTTGCGCAATCCCGAGTCGAGCCTGTGCTACGAGGTGCTGATCCGCATGCGCGACTCCGACGGCCACGTCATTCCGCCCGGACGCTTCATCCCCGCTGCCGAACGCAATGGCCTCATGACGCAGATCGACCGATGGGTGCTGCGCAGCACGCTCGAGTGGCTGGATTCGCAGCCGGCTCATCGCGACAACGTCGACTTCTGCACCCTGAACCTCAGTGGTGCGTCGCTCAACGACGAGCGCTTCCTGCAGGACACGATCGCGCTGATCCGGGCGCATCCGGAATCGACCCGGAAGATCTGCTTCGAGATCACCGAGAGCGTCGCACTATACGACCTGAACACCACGCGGCGATTCGTCGACCGGGTCAAGTCCTTCGGCGCGATGGTCGCGCTCGATGACTTCGGGGCTGGCTACACCTCCTTCAGCTACCTGAAGGAGTTGCCGGGCGACCTGGTCAAGATCGACGGCAATTTCATCCGCGACGTCAACCTGAACCCGGCCAACTTCGCCATCACCCGCGCGGTTGTCGACCTCGCGCACGAACTGGGCATGGGCTGCGTGGCCGAATGGGCCGAGAATGCTGAAATCGTCAAGTCGCTGATCCAGTTGCAGGTCGACTTTGCGCAGGGCTACGGGCTCTGCCGTCCGCTGGACCGCGAGCGACTGCTCGCCGTGCCGAACGGCGTGTCACTGATCCGCGACGAGGAAACCGCCGACCTGATCCTGCGCGGTGCGACGAACTCGCGCACGTCGCTCGAGCGCGTCACCCTTCCCATCTAGTGCGGTCCCGCCGAGCGCCGGGCCCATTCGCGGCACCGGAGCCCGAGCGCGTCCGGGCGCAGCAGCCGACGGTTTATGATTGGGCGCTCAAGCCCATTCCCGACAGGCCCGGAGACCCCATGTCCAGCATCCGCTACGAGAAGGACGCCGACGGTGTCGTGACGCTCCTTCTCGACGCACCCGACCAGCCCGTGAACACGATGAATGCCGGTTTCCAGGCCGACCTCCGGGCAAGCGTCGAACGGCTCGAGACGGATCGGGACCACATCCGCGGGGTCGTCGTCACGTCCGCCAAGAAGACCTTCTTCGCCGGGGGTGACCTGCGCGCTCTGATCGCCGTTCGCCCGGAAGACGCGCCCGCGTTCTTCCAGGGGCTCGAAGCGATGAAGGCCTGTCTGCGCCGCATCGAGAAACTCGGCCGGCCAGTGGTCGCGGCGATCAACGGCAGCGCCCTGGGGGGCGGCCTCGAGATCGCGCTGTCCTGCCATGCACGGCTGTGCATCGACGACGCGTCGATCGAGATCGGCTTCCCGGAAGTTACGCTGGGCTTGCTCCCCGGCGCGGGCGGCGTGGTGAAGACGGTCCGCCTGCTCGGGCTGCAAGACGCGTTGCCGTTTCTCAGCGAGGGGCGCCGCGTTCCTCCGGCGACGGCGCTCGAGATGGGATTGATCCACGGACTCGCCCGTGACCGCGACGACCTCCTTGCGCGCGCCCGGGCGTGGATCGTCGCCAACCCGAACCCTCGTCAACCCTGGGACGATCCGAAACACCGGATCCCGGGCGGC
This sequence comes from Burkholderiaceae bacterium, assembly GCA_035443405.1. Taxonomy (GTDB): domain Bacteria; phylum Pseudomonadota; class Gammaproteobacteria; order Burkholderiales; family Burkholderiaceae_E; genus Zeimonas. The sequence continues at coordinate 2,547 of DAORSF010000078.1, forward strand.
ACGCCGTCCAGCCCGGCAGTTGCCAGCGTGCTGCCGATCGCGCCCGCCATGCTCCAGCAGCAAACCCGCGGCAATTTCCCGGCGCCGGAGGCAATCCTGTCGGCAGCGGTAGAGGGCGCGCAGGTCGACTTCGACACCGCGATGCGAATCGAGTCGCGGTACTTCACGAAGCTCGTCACGGGGCAGGTCTCGAAGAACATGATCGGGACGCTCTTCTTCCAGCTCAACGACGTCAAGATGGGCAAGAGCCGGCCAACCGGGCCGGCACGCTGGCACGCCGAGCGGGTCGGGATTCTCGGCGCAGGCATGATGGGCGCGGGCATCGCCTGGGCCTGCGCCAGCCGGGGCGTTGAATGCGTCCTGAAGGACGTCGAGCGCGCAAAGGCCGAGAGCGGAAAGGCCTACTCGGCGCGGCTGCTCGCGAAGCGCGTCGAAAAGGGCCGCATGTCCGCCGCCGACGCCGAGACGGTCCTTGCTCGCATCTTGCCGACCGCCAATGTCGCCGATCTTTCGCACTGCGACCTGGTGATCGAAGCGGTGTTCGAGAACCGCGAGTTGAAGGCCGAGGTGACTCGGGAGACCGAACTCGTGCTGGCACCGCAGGCGATCGTCGCGTCGAACACGTCGACGCTACCGATCACCGGACTGGCCGAGGCGTCGAAGCGCCCGGATCGCTTCATCGGGCTGCATTTCTTCTCGCCGGTCGATCGGATGCAGTTGGTGGAGATCATCAAGGGCAAGGCGACATCTGCGGAAACGCTGGCGAGGGCCTACGACTTCGTGCTGCAGATCGGCAAGACGCCGATCGTCGTCAACGACTCGCGCGGCTTCTACACCAGCCGAGTGTTCGGCACCTTCGTCAACGAAGGCATGGCGCTGCTTGGCGAAGGCGTTCCGGCGGCAACCGTAGAGAACGCAGGCTGGCAGGTCGGCATGCCGGTCGGTCCGCTGGCCGTGCTGGACGAAGTCTCGCTGAAGCTCGCTGACGACGTTCTGCACCAGGAACTGGCCGACCTGGAGCGGGACCAGCGGGAACACGAGCATGGCCATCACCACGAGCACGGGCACCAACACGAACACGAACACGAACACGGGCACGAGCATGGGCATGAGCACGGCCATGAGCACGCGCACGGTCACGCGAAGCCGGCCGCGGCCGCTGGCGGCCATCGGCATGCGCACAAGGTCAAGAGCCGCCGCGTGCCCGAGTCTGCGGTCTACGTCCTCGAGAAGATGGCGCACGGATTCAAGCGAATGGGCCGCTCGTACGGCGGCGGCTTCTACGACTACCCGCAGGGCGCGGAAAAGTCGCTGTGGCCCGGCCTGAAGGTGTTCGAGCGTGGCGGGCGTGCGATGCCCTTCGACGACGTCAAGGACCGGATGCTGTACGCGCAGGCGATCGAGAGCGTGCGCTGTCTGCAACAGGGCGTGCTCGAGTCGACGCGCGACGCCAACATCGGCTCGATCTTCGGATGGGGTTTTCCGGCGTGGACTGGCGGCACGATCCAGTTCATCAACCACGTCGGCGTGCGCCGCTTCGTCGCGCGTGCGCAGGAACTCGCACAGCGCTACGGTGAGCGCTTCGCCCCGCCGGCACTGCTGTCGAAACACGCCGAGCAGGACCAACCGCTGTAGCCTGGAGGAACACTGGTGTCCAGCCCGGAATCCCTCGGCGCCGGCGACAGCCGGGGCGCCGTCTTCGTCGAGCACGACGGTCCCGTGACCATCGTGACGTTGTCGCGCCCCGAGGCGCGCAACGCGGTAGACCGGCCGACCGCGGAGGCGCTGGCCGCCGCCTTCAGGGCCTTCGACGTCGACACCGCTCGCAGCGTCGCCGTGTTCCACGGCGCCAACGGACACTTCTGCGCCGGTGCCGACCTCAAGGCGTTCGCGGAAGGCGCCCGTCGCAACCGGCTTGCACCCGACGGCGACGGGCCGATGGGTCCGAGCCGGATGCTCCTGTCGAAGCCGGTCGTCGCCGCTGTCTCGGGGTATGCCGTTGCCGGCGGACTGGAACTCGCGCTGTGGTGCGACCTGCGCATCGTCGAGGCGTCGGCGACGCTGGGCGTGTTTTGTCGCCGATTCGGGGTGCCGCTGATCGACGGCGGCACGGTACGCCTGCCCCGCATCGTCGGCCTGTCGAGGGCGCTCGACCTGATCCTGACCGGGCGCGCGGTCGACGCGATCGAGGCCGAGCGCATCGGCCTGGCCAACCGGGTGGTGCCCGACGGCACGTCGCGCGCCGCGGCAATCGCGCTGGCCCACGAACTCTCTGCCCTGCCGCAGACCTGCCTGCGAAACGACCGCCGCTCCGCCTACGAGCAATGCGGCCTGACGTTCGACGCAGCGCTCGCCAACGAGTTCGCGCTGGGGATGCACACCCTGGAGCACGGCGAGGCGCAAGCGGGCGCGGCGCGCTTCTCCGCCGGCGCCGGACGCCACGGCGGCGCAACCTGACTCCCTCCCGAGGACACAGGTCTTGACGACCCCCGTACGACCAGAAAAGCAGCTCCACCCCTGGCGTGAAGGGGTCGCGCCGCGACCGGCCGCGACGATCCTGCTGCTGCGTGACACGTCCGCCGGCCCCCAGGTGCTGTTGACTCGGCGCTCGCCGACCGCGAGCTTCGGCCCGGGCGCCCATGTGTTCCCGGGCGGTGCGCTCGACGACCGCGATGCGTCGCCTCGAGCGCTCGAGCTCGCCCACGCGCGCGACGACCAGGACGCAGAGATTCTCGCCTACGCCACCGCCGCTGCACGCGAGGCCTTCGAGGAACTCGGCATCCTGCTCGCACGCGGCCGCGGCGACGCCGCCTCGATCGCGGCGCTTGCACGTCGGCTGGATCGCGGTCCCGATGCAGACCTGTTCGAACAGATCGCCGCAAACCAGTTGCGCCTGGCGCTCGACGAGATCCACTGGCTCAGCCGCTGGATCACCGACCACGACCTGCCGAAGCGCTTCGACGCCCGATTCTTCGTGGCGCGCATGCCCGAGCGCCAGGAACCGGTCGCCGACGAGAGCGAGCAGTTCGAGCCCGTCTGGGTGACACCCGCCGAGGGGCTCGCCGGGCACGCCGACGGCCGGTTCGACATGATGTTCCCGACCGTCTACACGCTGCGCAAGCTGCGGGGTTTCGGCAGCGTCGACGAGATCATCGACCACGCGCGCACGCAGCCGGCCGTGAAGGTACGGCTGTCACGCGGCGGCTGGCGTCGTGGCGAGATCGCGCGTTTCGTCGAGGAAGACCTCCCCTTCGGCGAACTGGAACTGGTGGCCCCTGACGGAGGCCTGCATCACTGCGTAGACTGGCAGTCCGACAGCGCGGTCCCGCTCTTGCGGCACGTCCATCGGCTGACCGCCCCCAACCCCGGGCGCATGACGGGGCCGGGCACCAACACCTACCTTGTCGGTGGGCCCGGCGATTGGCTGGTCATCGACCCGGGTCCCGACGACCCGGCGCACGTCGATCGCATTGCGGCGCTCGTTGGCGACGGGCTGAAGACGATCGTCTGCACGCACGCTCACCCCGACCACGCGCCGGGAGCGCGGCCGCTGCAGCAGCGCACCGGAGCGCGCATCGTCGGGCGGCCCAGCGGTCCCCACTTCAATCCGGCCTGGACCTTTCGCCCCGACGAAGCGCTCGACGACGGAGACCGCCTGCGGGTTGGCGACTCGACGCTGCGCGTGCTGCACACGCCCGGCCACGCCGCGCACCACGTCTGCCTGCTGCTGGAGGAAGACGGGCTGCTGTTTTCGGGCGACCACATCCTGTGCGGGTCGACAACCGTCGTCGATCCGCCCGATGGCGACATGCGCGCCTACGTGGCGTCGCTCGAGCGATTGGCCGCCGAGCCGTTCGAGTTCATCCTGCCCGCGCACGGCCACGTGATCGGGCGCGCCAAGACCGAGATCGCGCGGCTGATCGCGCACCGGATGGCGCGCGAGGCGAAGGTCATCGACGCGCTCGAGCGCCTGCGTGGCGGCACGCTCGACGAACTCGTCGTGCTCGCCTACGACGACGTCGATCCGATCCTGCATCCTGTCGCCAAGCGCTCGCTCACCGCGCACCTGCTGAAGCTGCGCGACGAGCGTCGCGCGACGTTCGACGATCGAAGCGCGCGCTGGCAGCCGATCTGATCGCGGCGGCTCGCGCGCACCGAAAGAAAGCCCGCCGAAGCGGGCTTGCTTCGCGCCGGACGGGTCCGGCGGCGACGCTGGTCAGGTTCCGGACGGCGCGGCGGCTTCGTCGGGCGTCACGGCCTTCATCGACAGGCGCAGGCGCCCCTTGTCGTCGGCCTCGATCACCTTGACGCGCACGACCTGGCCTTCCTTCAGGTAGTCGGTGACCAGGTTGACCCGCTCGTTGGCGATCTGCGAAACGTGCAGCAGCCCGTCGCGGCCCGGCATCACCTGGACGATCGCGCCGAAGTCGAGGATCTTCAGCACGGTGCCCTCGTAGATGCGGCCGATCTCGACCTCGGCGGTGAGGTCCTCGATGATCTTCTGCGCGCGCCTGGCGGCGGCGCTGTCGACCGCCGCGATCGTGATCGAACCGTCGTCCTTGATGTCGATCTGTGTGCCCGTCGTCTCGGTGATCTGGCGGATCGTCGCACCGCCCTTGCCGATCACGTCGCGGATGCGCTCCGGGTTGATCTTCATCGTGTACATGCGCGGCGCGAAATCGGACAACTCCTCGCGGGCGCCGCCGATCGCCTGCTGCATCAGGCC